>JAVBSI010000069.1:0-25692 GCA_031556815.1 Eubacteriales bacterium
TGGAAGCAGGCAATTTTGCAACTTTGGCGCGGCAGCGGCAAAGTTGCAAAATAAGGGAGTGTGGCCACACTCCCTATGCTTGCTACGGTACCCGTTTCTATTACTACTACAATCAGAAAGAACGTTTTTGGCAAGATTACACAATAAAAAAGCGCCGAAAATCTTCTGATTTGCAGCGCCTTTGAGGGTTGGGGATTATTCGCCTTTCGCCTCGTATTGAGCAATAAGCTGATAGTGCTCGCTGTTCCCGTCCGATTCAAACTGGTAAAGGGCGGCCCACTCCACGTGGGCGTCGTTCATACTGCTTGTTACATATTGGGCGCTCACGCCAGACGTTTGGATGGCGTAACCGCAGGAGGATGAAACGTTGCGCGGAACCGGCACAATTTCACAGGGTGTGCCTGGCAGCAACTTTTTGGCAAGCAGAGCAGCGCTAACGGAATAGAACGTGACAAGCAGCCTCACTTTTTTTGCGCGGAGATGTGCCATTCCCCATGGTTCTCTTGAATTGCGGGCACAAAGCCTTTGCTTTGGAGCAATGCAGCCACATTGTCCCGGGCCGTCGCGCTGGTAACCGCGACGGAGAACCCCCCTTGCACGTTTGCTTCGATCGCCTGTTTTGTGAGTAAAACCGGTTCTGGGCAACTCAGCCCGCGGGCATCGATAATTGGAGTACTCATGCCGCCACCTTCGCGCCTTTCGATTTTTTCGTGCATGCCAGTGCAATGCCAGTAAATGCAATAAGCCCAACAATCACGGCTATCTGTCCGTTTGCCGGAACGCCATCGGTAGAGGCGGCAAGCCCGAAGTTATGCGCTGTGGCAGCACCCAGCAGCATGCCCAACACGCTGACGCCCGCGTCGGCACTGCCTTCGCCAGCCATGATAACCTGACGCAACGGACAGCCGCCGATCAGAGTGGAGCCATAGCCCACCAGCATCATACCGAGGAAATTCCAAACAAAGTCAGTATGCGCAATGGGCTGACCCGTAAAGCCAAGCTGAAAGTTCCCGATGATGAGGTTGCCGGTCAAAGCCGCTGCAAAAACAGCGCCGTACCCCATCAAAAGGTTGTAGTTCTTGATGAGCATAGCGTCGCGTATGCCGCCCGCCATGCACATACGGCTGCGCTGCGCCAAAGCACCGATGGCAAGCCCGGCAGCCAAAGCGATGAGAATGGGTGCATGAGCCGCACCGGGGCCTTCTTGACTAAAATTGATAAACGCAGGGCGAATCAATAGGAAGATCAGTAGCGTCAATGCGATGGCAGGCATGATCAGCCCGTTGGCGGCAGGCTGTGCAGATGAACGCCCAAGGGAAAAGCCTTTGGACAAGAAAATGCTACCAACGGCAATACCCGCCGCAAAGCCAAACAACCCCACCAATGCATTCAGATCGCCTGCGGCCAAGCGCAACACCATACGGAGCGGGCAGCCCAAAAACACCAACGCGCCAATCATGACAAAAAAAGAGATAAAGAACCGCAACAAGGGCGAGGATCCGCCACTGGGCCTGAATTCCTTGGCGCCGACTGAAAGCGCGAACGCGCCCAGGATCAAACCGATGATTTCGGGTCGAATGTACTGGACTTTTGCTGCTCCGTCAAGCCCCAAGGCGCCCGCGGTATCACGGATAAAGCAGGCGACGCAGATGCCCATGTTGGCTGGATTGCCCAGCTTCATCAGCACGATTGCGGCGATACCCACCAACGAGCCGGTCACAAGAAGCAGCCATAGATGTTTTCGCTTCGTCATATGCATTCCCCTTTGTTCGTTATATATTTGAAGCAACAACGAAACCATGATAACATACATAGTTGCCCTTGTCATCACATTTTTGCTCTTTTACAGACACGGAATTCCGTGTTACCATACTGTTACTAGTGAAGTGGGAGGATCATGAAAATGCATGTTCATATGAATCATGCTGCGACATCGGCAACCAAGCCCAGGGAAGTGATAGACGCACTTACAGCGTTTTTGAGCGGGAACGATCATCAGAGTGTCGGACGCGGTGGATATGAACTGGCGATGATGCAGACCGCGCTGGATGCTAGGATTGCGTTGGCTGGCTTATTTGGCGCGGATCATCCCACGAATGTCGTTTTTACGTCAGGCGCAACCGAGAGCCTGAATATGGCAATCTATGGTCTGGCTGGTCAAGGAGGCCACGTTTTAGCAACCTGTTTTGAGCATAACGCAGTGGCGCGACCGCTATATATGCTGCAACAAATGAAACGCATTGAAGTCACTTGGCTAAATGGCGGGCCTGACGGCAGCTTTGACTCGCAGTCGATCCGGTCGGCACTCAGGCCGGATACCCGCCTGCTGGTAATGACGCATGCTTCAAACGTGTTGGGGAGGGTATTGCCTGTCACCGAGTCATTCAAGATTGCCAAGCAATATGGCTTGTTCACCGTGCTGGATGCTGCGCAAACGGCCGGGCACATGGAAGTGGCATTGGATGGCAACACCGATATCATCGCTTTTGCAGGCCATAAGGGACTGCGAGGCGTTGCCGGCATTGGCGGGCTGATCTTCAATAAAAAAATAGCGGATCAAATGGCGGTGTGGAAAGCGGGAGGCACCGGCAGCCATTCTCAATCGCTGGAGATGCCAGATTTCATGCCTGACAAATTGGAGGCGGGCACGAGAAATATGCTGGGCATGATCAGCCTGAAAGCGGCGGTAGAGGCGATCCGTGCAGTGGGCATGGATATGATATGCAGCCACGAAAGAAGCGTTACCACGCGGTTTGTGGACGGGCTGAAGCAACTGCCCGTCACGGTCTACGGGGACTACTGTGAATCGAACTGGATGCCGGTTATCTCCCTAAACATCCCCGGCATGGACGCGGGTCAACTGGCGCATCGGCTCAGCGTGGAATTTGGCATCGAAACGCGGAGCGGACTGCATTGCTCGCCACTGGCGCATAAAGCGATCGGAACCTTTCCCCGCGGCACATTGCGGTTTAGTTTTGGTGTGGATACCACCATGGACGAGATCGATTATGCTCTGGGCGCGATATCAAAAATCGCTTGTGAGAAATGATTGCTGGGGAGGCTCAGTGCCAACCGTTCCGGTAAGCGCCATGCGGAAGTGCCACGCCGCATTGGGGGAGGACAAGCTTGCGGTCTTTTGGGAAATCGGATAAAATGGATGAAAAGTGATCCGGGCATCCGTGACAGGGGGCGCTGCGAATCCATTCAGGTCTTATCCTTGTATCCAACGCCAGTGCCCAGGACGGATAGCCCTCATGCGCTTAACAAACATGGAAAGGAAAACGACAATGAGGAAACTGCTAAAGGTCCTAAAATGGCTCGGGCTTTCCCTTTTAGCCGTGGTGTTGATCCTGGCGCTTATTTATGTGTTTCTGCCCAAAGGCCCTCGGGAGACCCTGGACTTTGACGATCCATACCATACCGCAAGGGACGCTGTCCAATCCACCCAGTACATGGCGGCCACCGGAACGCCCTGGGCGACCAAGGCGGCCATGGACGTGATGGACAAAGGCGGCAACGCATTTGACGCATCCATGTCCGCTTTGCTGACGTTGAACGTCACGTTCTGCCAGGCAGCCAGCTTCCCCGGTGTGGCGCCGATCTTAATTTATGACGCGGATAAGGGCCAGGTGAAAAGCTATATTGGGGCGGGAAAGGCGCCTGCCAAGGCCACGGTAGAGCTTTTCAAGAGCAAGGGATATGACAATGTCCCCAAATATAAGCTCTTGGCACAGCTTTTGCCCGCGTCCCCGGATGTGCTGATCGCGATTTTAAAGGAGCATGGAACCTTCAGCTTTTCCGAAATCTGCGAGCCAGCAATCCAGATTGCCCGGGATGGGTTCCCCATCCATTCGCAAATGCTGGATGACATGGGACTGAGCCTGCTGGAGAGGGCGGGGCTGACGGTTCTGATGCCCTACAACTCACAGGTTTTTTTTGGCGGGCAGTGGTGGCGGGCGCTGCATCATAACGAGCGATTGGTTCTGGGAGACCTGGCGGATACCTTGCAAGAGCTGTGCGATGAGGAGCAGCGGGTGCTGGCGGCCGGCGGCAGCAGGGAAAAGGCGCTGGATGCGGTTCGGGATTATTTTTACAAGGGCCCCATCGCCCAGACCATCGCCGACTATCATCAGCAGAATGGTGGGTTGATTACCCTGGAGGATCTGAGCAACTACAAGGGAGGCTGGGAAGAGCCGCTGACTGGCGTTTTTGGGGAATATCAAATCTTTGCCAACGAAACCTGGAACCAGGGCGGCGTGGTTCCCCTGGCGCTGCAAATTCTGGATGGGATCGATCTGAAGGCCATGGGTCACAACTCAGTGGAATATATCCATACGGTGCTCCAGGCCATTGAACTGGCCATGGCGGACCGGGAAGCGTATTTTGGGGATCCCGCTTTCGTGGAGGTTCCGACCCGGGGCCTGCTGTCCCCCCAATACGCGGCGGTTCGCCGGGCGCTGATGACGCCTGAGAAGGCCTATGGGCAGACGCCGCCGGCAGGCGACCCTTATGCCTATCAGCAAGAGGGGGAAGAGGCTGCCCTGCCCGTGCCAAAACGCCTGGAGGCGGCGCAGAATGCCCAACAGGAGACAAGCCACTTTGGTAAGGACACCAGCTATATTACGGTGGTGGATCGGCAGGGAAACGCCGTTTCGCTGACCCCCAGCGATTTCCCGGAATCACCGATGATTCCTGGCACGGGGTTGAATCTGGGCACCCGGATGAACCAATTCTATTTAGATGAGGCGGTTCCCAACGGGCTTGTGCCGGGCAAAAGGCCCAGAATAACGCCCAATCCAAGCATGGTGCTGAAAAACGGTGAATTCTTTATGTCCTTCGGCACGCCTGGCGGCGAATCCCAAACCCAGGCGATCATTCAGGTATTCCTGAACATCACTGTTTTTGACATGGATCCCCAGGAGGCCATCAGCGCTCCTAGGTTTATCTCCCTCAACTGGCCTAACTCCTTTGCGCCCCATGAGTATTTTCCCGGTCAGATTGAGCTGGAGGCCTCCCTGTATGATGCCTGCGGCCCGCGGCTGATTGCCATGGGATATAAGGTCGATCGCTTGGAAGATTGGGACAATCAATTTGGCGCAGTATGCGCAATCATGAAGAACCCTGAAACCGAAACATTGGTCGGCGGCGCGGACCCGCGGGAAGAGTCTTGGGCAATGGGGAAATAGCGTGCCGGAAGCATCAATAGCGCGGAGGGTCGCTTCGTTCAATGCTTGCCATTCCTTGGCAAGCATTTTCATGTTCCCTTTTCACTGGGTCAGCAATGCAGCAGTTTTTTTCGTATGGTTTTTGTTTCCAGTGTCTGTTATAATGCCATCATGTATTACCATCCTGTCCTTGCTGTTCTCATTATTTATTCTTTTCGGAGGCGGTCATGTTGTCAAAAAAAATGATGTTGTGGGTATCCATTGGATTTTGCTGCTTTTGCGCGGCGGTGCTGGGGATCGCATTAGGGGTTACCTTGAAGGAGAGTTGTGAATCCAAAAACATTTTGGAGGATAGCATCAAGGCTCAGCTGGTATCCATTACCTCTGCAGCGGATGAAATCATTGACCCCCAAGCCTTTGCCGGGTATCAGATTCCGGAAGACATTCTGAATGACGCGTATCAAAGCACGCTGGGCAGATTGCGGGCCCTGGCAGGCAAGGTTGGCGCTAAATACATCTATGCCCTCAAGGAGATTGGCGGGCAGGCTACCTTCATCTTTGATACGGACGCAACCATCGAGAACGCTACTTTCCAGTCCTATGAGCTCAGCGCAGTGCATGAGCAGGCCTTTACTGGCGTTGCATCCGTGGGCATCATGAACCTGCAAGACGAATTTGGCAGCTTTAACACTGGCGCTGTGCCCATCAAGCTGAATGGAAAGGTCATTGGCATCGTCTGTGCGGATATTGAAGATCAGTTCATTACGCAAAGCATTGCCACCACCCGCAACAATACCATTTTGCTGTTGGCGGTATTATCCGCGTTTTTGGCCACAGGCATTACGCTGATTTTTGTGTTGCTGTCTAGGATCCGTAAAATGCAAAAGCAGCTGGAGCACATGGCCCTTTATGACAACCTCACCGGGTTGCCCAACCGCCGCTATTTGCTGAACCAGTTGGAGGAAACCGTTCACAGGCGGAAACAGAAGCCCTTTGCCCTTTATTTTATTGATTTGGATAATTTTAAAAAGGTGAATGACACCGCAGGGCATGATGCGGGGGATGAGTTGCTCCGTCACATGGGGAACTATCTTTCCTCCACCTTTGCCTATTCCACGGTGTTCCGTCCCGGGTCTGGCAGCGTGAACGTGGCGGCCCGGGTGGGCGGCGATGAGTTTATCCTGATTGTGCCGGGCATAGACAATGCCAAGGACGCGGAGGTTTTTGGCAATGAGATTGTGGCGGGATACGCGGTGCCCGAGATGCAAAAGTATATCGACAAATACGGTGTGGGCCTGAGTGTGGGAGCGGCGCTTTTCCCGGAACATACGGATAGCTTCCATGTGCTGATCAAGTACGCCGATATCGCTATGTATTATGCCAAGCGGGCGGGCAAGAACTGTTTCCGTGTATATTCAGACGAAATGGCAGCCAAACCGGAAAAGTAAGCCGGATGGAGGCGTTGCCCGCTGGGAGGTTGCGATGGATCGGCGGCATACTGCCGCATCATTGTATCCAACAATGCTTGCATGGCGGCTATGAGTTCGGCCGGGCGTAGGATGGTTGCCTTGTCTTCCAATGGCATCCTGGTAGACGGACACATGGCTCATCCGGTCTACTCGGTAGTGCACTGGCGCGCCGTGTTGATCGCTATAGCAGATCAGGTAGTAATTGTCATTCGCCCAATAAAGGGCCAGGAGCGCCCGACAATAGCACGCCCCGGCTTTGCGATACACCCGCTTTTTGAAGGGTAATCGACCGAAAGCTTTGCGCTACGTCCACCAGCAGCTTGAGCTTCGGCAACTCCAACAGGCGGGAAGCCACATCATATCCAATGGTATGGATTGTGATAGCAAAAAAGGCTTGTTTCCGATGGAGGTTTTCATTCTCTGCATATGTGGGCGGCAAGGGAAAGCAACAGCCGTCGGTGGTGGTTTCCGCTATTTCTCTTGCTTTTCTATCCATATTATGCCACAATCTACACGGACATTATTTATATCTTTAGGATTCGCTCTTTTTCGCCTACGTATGTAAGGCATTGAAGCAGATTATATAGACCGGGGGTTTTTGTGATGCACAAATGGTTCCGTCTTAAAAAGCAGCAGCCGACGAAGCGTAAAATCGCTACGCATTTTATTAATATTGTCATTGTGGGGATGGTAGTCGCGCTGGCGGTGGTAGTCACCGTGGCCATCGTAATGGCGCGGGACATCGCCTCGGAAGCTTCCGGGGATTACGCGCGGATGTATTCCATGGTGGCCACAGAGCGGTTCCAGGAAGCGGTGGGCCACGAGATTGACTTGATTTCCCGCGCCGTGGAATCCAGGGCCATCCAGGAATGGTTTGCCGATGAGGATAATTTTGGCAAGCGGCTATCTGCCTTCAACACCATGATGAGCTTTGCCGGCCTGCTGGAAAATTCCAGCCTGAGCTTTGGCATCGCGGCGTCCCAACAGGAATATTTCGTGGGAGAAGGCTCCATGCTGAAGGACTGCCTGCCGCTTCACCCGCTGGATCCACAGAATCCCGAGCATCAGTGGTTTTTTAACTGTATCCAGTCTGAGACGGACTACATCCTCAACGTGGATGCAGACCGTCTTACCCGTACCCTTCGGCTATGGGTGGATCACAAGGTGGTCTCGCAAGGGAAGATCGTGGGCGTTCTGTGCTCCAATGTCAACGTGGAAAACCTGAAGCGTGAGGTATTCGGCGGTTTTGATGGCAATACGTTGGGGTACATCATTGATCAGCATGGAATCATTCAGTTGTCCAGCCAAGAGGATGAAGGGCAGGCATCCACATCTGACGCCGCCAGTATTGTGCATGTAAATGGAGACAAGGATTTTCAGGAGGGCATCACAAGCTATTTAGAAAACATCCACGGATTTTTTCAAGGAGGAGAACCGATTCGCATCATGGAGCTGCACATGGGCCCCTATCGGTTTGCCTCCATTGAATCGGTGAAGGATACCGGATGGTCGGTGGTCACGTTTTATGCTACCGGTACCCTGTTCAATGTGGTGCGCCTTGTGCCGTTGATGGGGGTATTGCTGGCGGTGTTTATCATTTATGTGCTGGCTAGCAATGCCTTGGCCCAGCGGATTGTTTTTTCGCCTATCAGCAGGCTGGCCAGCAGCCTGGGTACCACGGAGGGTGGTGAGGAAATCTATGGTCTGGATCGCAATGATGAGTTAGGTGAGCTGGCTAAAAGCATCCGGGGGCTCCAGGCCCGTACCCGAGAATCAGACGAACGCGACCGCATCATGCTGGACGCAATGCCACTGTGCTGCAATTTTTGGGACCCCGATTTGCATAATTTGGACTGCAATGAAGAGGCCGTCAAGCTTTTTGGCCTACACAACAAGCAAGAATACCTCGATGATTTTATGCAATTGTCCCCACAGTACCAGCCGAATGGGAAAAAATCCGCAGACGAAGCGCAAGCCAAGATTAAGGAAGCTTTTGCCACAGGCAGAGTGGTATTTGAATGGATGCACCAAAGGCTAGACGGAACCCTGATACCTGCTGAGATCACCTTGGTGAGGGTGCGGCACGGCAACAGGTACCAGGTGGCTGGGTATACGCGAGATTTGCGAGAATACAAGAAGATGATGGCCGAGATAGACCATAAGGATACGCTGCTGCGTACCGTTAATGAGGTCGCCACCATCCTGCTGCAGTCGGACACGGAGGAGTTCGACGCTACATTGCGGCGCTGTATGGGAATGATGGCTACGGCCGCCCAGGCCGACCGGATGTATATTTGGAAAAATCGCATGAAGGATGGCGAAATGTACTGCACGCAGTTGTATGAATGGTCGGGCGGGGCGGAGCCGCAACAGGGCAGCGAGTACACCATTGATATTCCCTATAGCCAGAACATTCCCGGATGGGAGGAAAAGTTCAGGCAGGGCCAGTGCGTCAACGGCATCGTCCGGGAGATGTCCCAGGCGGAGCAGGAGCAGCTGGTGCCCCAGGCCATCCTCTCCCTTTTGGTGGTGCCCGTATTCTTGAAGGATGTGTTTTGGGGTTTTGTGGGCTTTGATGATTGCCATCGGGAGAGGCGTTTTACCCCCAGCGAGGAGTCCGTATTGCACTCTGCCAGCCTGCTGTTTGCCAATGCGCTGCTACGCAATGATATGACCGCTACCCTTCGCAATGCCGCCGCCAAAATGGAGGCGGTGATCGGCAACTATGCCGGCGTCATCTGGTGCATTAACAACCAGGGGGTCATCACCTTGTTTAAGGGCCGGTACTTGAAGGAAATCGGTGTGAAACCGGAGTTTATGGAAGGCAAAAACATGGATGTGGTTCGCCGCAAGGGGCTCCAATGGGACATCATGGCAAATGTGAAGAAGACTTTTGCCGAAGGCCCGCAGGACTGGGTGGCAGAGCTTGACGGGCGGATGTTCCATTCCCAGACCACGCCGGTCTTCGATGAAAACGGCAATGTGACGGACGTAGTGGGCAGTACCGACGATATTTCCGACAGCATCCGGTTACAAACGGAGCTGGAGAAGGCGGCGGAAGCGGCCCAGGCGGCCAGCCGCGCCAAAAGCAACTTTCTGTCCAACATGAGCCATGAGATGCGTACCCCCATGAACGCCATCATCGGCATGACGTCCATTGGCAAATCCGCCGGTTCCAATGAACGCAAGGACTATGCTTTTGAGAAAATTGAAGAAGCCTCCCACCATCTACTCGGGGTCATCAATGACATTCTGGACCTGTCCAAAATCGAGGCCAATAAGTTTGAATTGTCTGAAGTGGTGTTCGATTTTGAAAAAATGCTGCAAAAAGTGGTCAATGTGATCAACTTCAGGGTGGATGAGAAGGAACAGCGCTTCACCGTCCATATGGATATGAACATTCCCCGGTTGCTGGTGGGGGATGACCAGCATCTGGCGCAGGTGATCACCAACCTGCTTTCCAACGCGGTGAAATTCACCCCGCATGGCGGAGACATCCGCCTAAACACTCACCTGTTAGGCATCACCCAAGATGAATGTGAAATGAGCATTGTGGTAAGCGATGCGGGCATCGGCATCAGTGAGGAACAGCAGAACCGTCTGTTTACCTCCTTTGAGCAGGCGGAAAGTAGCACCAGCCGCAAATATGGCGGTACTGGTTTGGGGCTTGCCATTTGCAGGCGCATTTTGGAGTTCATGGGCGGAACCATACAGGTGGAGTCCCAGTTGGGCCAGGGTGCTACCTTTACCTGCACCCTCAAAATGAAGATTGCCCCCAAAAGTGCCCAAGCGAAGGAAGGATTGCCGGGCGTCACGCTGGAGAATGTGCGGGTGTTGGTGGTAGATGATGAAGCGCACACCCTGGAGTATTTTGCCACCATCGCCAAGCAGCTTAAGGTGAGATGCGACACCGCGCTCAGCGGCAAAGAAGCCATCGGGATGATCCAGCAAAATGGTCCCTATGATATCTACTTCATTGACTGGCGCATGCCGGACATGGACGGCATGGAGCTCTCGCAGAAGATCAAGGAGCAGTGGAACCATGAGGCTGTGGTGACCATGGTCTCCGCAACGGCCTGGACCGAAATCGAGGCCGATGCGATACAGGCGGGGGTGGATCGATACCTGCCCAAGCCCCTGTTTCCCTCGGCGATTGAAAGCTGTATCAAGGATTGCATCGGCGCCAGCCCGGATACGAAGACAGAGGTACAGCCGAAAGAAGCTAAGGATTTCAGGGGGTTCACGGTGTTGTTGGTGGAGGATGTGGAAATTAACCGGGAAATCGTGATCGCACTGCTGGAACCAACGGGTTTGACCATTGACTGCGCAGAAAATGGGTTGGAAGCCGTGCAGATGTTTCAAGAGGACCCGGAGCGCTACGATATCATTTTGATGGACATGCAGATGCCGGAGATGGACGGCCTGGAAGCCACCCGGCAGATCCGTGCTCAGGACAATCCCAAGGCAGCGACCATCCCCATCGTAGCCATGACCGCAAACGTGTTTAGTGAGGATATAGAGCGCTGTTTGGCGGTGGGCATGAACGATCATCTGGGCAAACCCCTGGATATCGAGGATGTGATGGTCAAGTTGAGGAAGTATTTGTTGAAGGAATAACGGCGGCCGAGGATTCAAAATTGGGCTTGCCGCCTATGCCATAGTGCTTTTTGGATTGATTTGGCACAGCAGGAAGGAATGATACGCAGAACGCGCCCCATCAAGGGGCGCGTTCTGCGTTTTGCCATGCGAAGTAGCCTAGAGGAGCTCCCAAATTTCCACATTTTCAATGGTCTGGCCGGGCACAATGGCCTGCTCGTGGCCAAAGCTCTCCATTTCGGCCATGAAGTTGTCCGGGCCGATGAAGGCCGCTAGGTTACAGCCGTTCAAGGGATAGGAGAAGCAGGGGTTAAAGAGCGAGGTTTTTTGGAACGCATAGCCATCACACAGCAGCCGGATCGTGCCCTGCGGCGCTCGTACCGCCCGCTTGCAAACCCTACCCTTGGGGGTCAGCCGCAGGGTGTTGCCCAACAGTTCCACCTGGTCGTCCTCCAAGGTTGCGGTGTTGCCCGCAAAGACACGGGGGATGGTAATCTGCACGATATCCCAGCTGCAGAGGGGGTCGGCGCTGCCTAAAGGGATTTCAATGGGCTTATCCGCCACCACGCAGGTAGGCATCCAGCAGCCTCCGGAAGAAATCAACGGGCCTTCATTGCGCAGATAGCCCCGCACCCACAGGGACGTTTCATTGCGCATGCGGATCTCCATGCCTCTGGCCAGATGGCTTACAGGGGAAGCGGGCGCGCATAGATCCACGCCATCCGCCAGCATCGTTATGGCGCAGGGGTCGTTGTCCGGCAAATAGGTGTCCTCCGCCTCATCCCCCAGGGGCCTGGAAATCCATACGCGGTGCCCGCCGTATAGCTTCCAGCCGCCCCGCTCCATGCCGTTTTTGTCCCAATAGAGCAGGTTGTCGCCATCCGGCTTGCCAAACCAGGCGATACGCGGGCCCACGCCAGTGGTAACCATCAGACAAAAGCCGGTGGTCTCCAGCAGCACAACATCCAGGCCGTCAAAGATGGTTTTTTCAATCTTCATAGGAGCCTCACAGGGCTAGTTCGTAAATGGCGCGGGCCTCGGCCTTGTCGATCTTGGGGATGCTTGCCAGCTTTCCATCCGCGCCAAAGGATACGCTTACCAGGCCGTCCACCAGGGCGTCCAGGTCGGCGCTGGTGCAGCCAAACTGGCTGATGCGGCTCTGAACGCCCACCTGCTTGGCATAGGCTTCCAGTTGGTCCGCGGCTTTGTTCAAATCGGAGACGCCATAGAGCGCCTGGGCAAAGGCCACGAAACGTCCGTTGTCCTGACGGGTGGCAAAGAAGCGCATCCAAGCCACCATCATGGTTACCAGTGTGGCCCCGTGAGTTACCCCGAAGTGGGAGCTGAGCACATGGCCCATCTGGTGCATGGGGGTCCAGCCTTGCACACCACAGGTGAGCCAGCCGTTTAGCCCCACGGTGGCCGCCCATTGCATCAGACCCCGCAGCTGGAGGTCCTGGGGCTTTGCCAGCACTTTGGGCAGGTTGTCATATAGGGTGCGAATCACGCCCATCTGCATCTGGTCGTGGAGGGCCAAGTTGCCAAAAGTGGCCTCGTCGCTGAAGAAAAAGGGCTCCACCACATGACTGATGGCGTCCATGGCCCCGCAAGCGGTTTGGTAGGCGGGCAGAGACACCGTCAGCGCGGGGTCTAGAATGGAAACCTTGGGGTACAGGCAGCTGGGTTCCCATACATAGCTCTTGCGTTTGGTGGCTTCATCCGTAATCACCGCGGTGGGGTTCATCTCGCTGGCAGTGGCAGGCAAAGTGGGGATCATCAGCATGGGCAACGCTTGCTTGGGGGTGATCTGGTATCCGGCTTCGCTGTGGGTGAACATAATCATGCGCATGAGATCATGGGGGTAGAGAATACCCGCGGCGATGACCTTGGCCAAGTCCATGGCGCTTCCGCCCCCAAGGCCAATGACCACATCCACCTGTTCCTTCTTGCCCAGTTCCACGCCAGCCATGGCCTGCGTCATGGTGGGATTGGCGGTAGCCAGGAAGGCATCCACACAGGAGACGCCGCTTTCTTTTAGTTTTTGATGGATCCGTTGGGGCAAATCCCCATAGATGCTCACATCCGCGTAGGACACCAGCAAGGCTTTTTTACCCAACTGCTTGGCTTCCGCGCCCACCCGGTCCACCTGGCCCGCACCATAGACGATGCGCACCGGATTGTAATACTCGAAGTTATTCATACTTCATCTTGCTTCCTTTCGGTACAATTTTACGGCGGTAGATGGTGACCACCGCCACACCCATGATGAGCAGCAGGCCCTTGATGACCTGGCCCACCGCAAAGCCGGAGCCCAGCATGGTCAAGCCATTGGTGAGGGAACTTAGCACCAGCGCGCCAATGAAGGTGCCCACCATGTTGGCCTTGCCCAGCTTGAGCACCATGGCGCCTAGGAACACAATGGTAAAGCCATTGAGGAAAAAGGCGGAGCCCATGCCCGGCTGGCCGCTTTTGAACACCGTCAGCACATAAATGATGCCGCCCACCGCCGCAAAGAAGGAGGAAAGCACGAACACCGCGGAAAGCACCCGGCCGGATTTCACGCCGGATTCCTTGACGGCTTGCGGGTTTTCAGACAGAGCGTAGATGTACTGGCCAAATTTGGTGCGCTCCTGAACGAAGAAGGCCACGACGTACAGCCCGACGGCAATCACAAACACGATGGGAAGCCCCAGCAGGTTCTGGCCAAAGAATTTATACAGCGCTTGAGAGTTCAGGCCCTTGATGGGCAGCACGGAACCGTTGTAGAGAATGTTAGCCACGGCGCCCGCGATGGTGGAGGTGGCGATGGTGGTGATCAGCGAATGAAACTTGAATTTCACCACCAACAGGCTGGTGAGAAAGCCAAAAAGTATGCCCGACGCCAAGCTGACGCAAAGGGTCAGCCAGGGATCATATCTGGCGTTAAGCATCACGGCGAAGATCATGCTGGCACAGCTGGCCACCTCGGGGAAGGAGGCGTCCATCTCGTTGGCGCCGATAACCCAGGTGAGGCCCAACACCATGATGGCGATGGAACCGGCGGACTTGAAGATATTCATCATATTGTAGGTCTGGTAGAAGGCGCTGCCAATCAGCAAGCTAAAGGTCACCAGCACCGCAATCAGTACGCCCACCAGGGCGAATTCCATGCTGAACAACTTTCTCAGGAAGTTTTTTTTCTGGTTCATTGGGCCTGCCCCCCTTCCGCCGCCTTGGCAGGTTTGACGATCTTTTCTTTTACAGCAATTTTGGAAAGCATGATGGCGAAAATCAGCACAAAACCTGTGACCAGGTTGGACCAGTAATAGGGGATGTTGATGGAGGTAAAGCCGGTGGAGATGGCAATGACCAGCACCGCACCCAGGAAGGTGCCGATGATGCAGGGCCGCTTGAATACGGACATGCCGATGTACACCGCCGTAAAGCAGGGCATGAGGATGTTCATGCCGATTTTCACGTTGCCGTACCCTTGCCGGGCGGTCATGATCAGGGCGGCGATGGCGGCCAGCGTGCCGCAGATCGTATAGGCGATGATGATGGTGCGGTTTACGTTCACTCCGCTGAGGTAGGCGGCTTTTTCCGTGGCGCCGATGGCGTAGAAATTGCGGCCAAACTTGGAACGCTCCAGCAAGTAGTAGGATAGCACCATCACCAACGCCATGAGATAGATGGGCAGCGGAATACCCAGAATCAGCTGCTGAGACAGATAATGGGTCTTAGCCTCAATAAAATTGGTCATGATGAAGGCGCCGTCGGAGAACACATAACCCAGTCCAAAAGCGATAGACCCGATGGCAATGGTGGTGATGATGTCCGGCAGCTTCATGCGGCCCACGGCAATGCCGGAGAGGGTGCCCCATACCGCGCCGGCCCCAGCGCCAACCAACATGGAGGGCACCGGATGCCAACCCAGGCTCACCAGCCAGGCCATCAACACACCGCAGAAACAGCAGGTCATGTAGAAGGAGATATCAGAACGGCTGATGGCGATCACAAAGGTGAGACCTATGGCCGCGATCACCGTGGTAGATACGGATTGGGCCATGTTAATCAGGTTGGCGGCGGAAAGGAACTGCGGCTGAAGAGACTGGAAAATGAGCAGCACCGCCACAAACAGGATGCCAAACAGCAGGATGGGCAGGTGATCCGAGCTAAAGCGGCGTTTTTTCTGTTCCATCACGCGGGCACCTCCTCTTCATTGGAAATGGCATGGATCAGCATCTCTTTCAGCGTGGTTTTGTCCGCGTCCCGCACCAAGGTGGTACGGCCCTGGTAGATCACCATCACCCGATCCGCATTGCCCAGCACTTCCTCCGGCTCGGAGGAAATAATGAGAACAGAGGCGCTTTTTGCCAGCTCACGCATCATCTCGTAAATGCCGGATTTGGCGCCAACGTCCACGCCCACGGTGGGCTCGCAAAAGATGTACACATCCGCATCCGCATATAACCCCTTGGCGATAACCACCTTTTGCTGGTTCCCGCCGGAGAGCTCGTTCACCTTCTTTTGCACGGAGGGGGTAGAGATGGAAAGCCGCTTTACCATGGCGGAAGCTACGTTTGCCTCCATCTTGCGATTCACGATGAACAGGCGCTTGATGACCTTCTCCAGCTTGGCGATGGTAATGTTGAAGGAGAGGGTCAACTGGTTGAGGAAACCCTCCGTCTTGCGGTTGCCGGGCACCAGGTAAATTCCCTCCCGGATGGCCTTATGGGGGCTGGTCAGCCTTAGCTCCTGCCCATTCTTGAGGAGGGTACCCCCGGTCAGATCCACAGCGCCGAAGAGCACCTTGGAGATCTCGTCGATGCCGGAACCCACCAGCCCAAAGATGCCAAAAATTTCACCTTTTTTGGCCTCAAAGCCGATGCCGCTAAACTTGCCCTCCAGGCTAAGGTCCTGCGCCTGAAAGCAGACTTCCCCGGCCGTGCTGGCCCCCTTGTCCGGGTACAGCTGCTCCAGCCTTTCGCCCAGCATCATTTCAGCGATGTGACCGGAGTCCACTTTGCCGCCGATGATCTCCTCGCAGCAAACGTTTTTGCCGCCCCGAAACACCGAGAAACTGTCACAGACCTTGGCCACCTCATCTAAATGATGGGTAATATAAATGATGGACACGCCGGTTTTTTTCAGCGTGTGGATAAACGCAAACAGGTTGTGCTTTTCTTTTTCAGTCAGGATGGACGTAGGTTCATCCAGCACCAAAATTTTGCACTCTTTGGACAGCGCCCGCAATATGGCGATGATCTCCCGTTCCACGGAGCTCATCAGAAACACAGGCTTCTCCACATTGATGTCAAAGGGATAGCGGGCCACCAGTTCCAGGGCCATCTTTTTCAGCTTGCGGCGATGCACGCCGGACAGCAGCGCATGGCGTGCGCTTTCGTGGCCCAGATAGATGTTCTCATACCCGGTGTAGGACTCCACCATCTGCGGGTCTTGGTACACGGCGGAGATACCGTAACGGATGGCATCCGTGGGAGAGTGAATGGCGCAGGGCTGTCCATCCATGATAATCTCACCGGCATCCCGGGCATAGACTCCGGACAGGATCTTGATCATGGTGGATTTACCCGCGCCATTGATGCCCAAAAGCGCATGGGCCTCGCCCATTTTCACTTCCAAATGGGCGTCGCTCAGCGCTTGCACGCCGGCAAAGTTTTTATCAATGCCTTTCATTTCTAGAACATAGCTCATTGCATTGCCTCCAAGGAAAACGCGGGGACAAGGATGGCCCTTGTCCCCACGCTTTTGCTCATTGCTTAGATGGAAGGAACCCAGAGGTGCTCGGTCAGTTTGTTATCGGTAAGGGCCTGGTTCAGCTGATCCACATAGCCGGGCAGGTCATAGCTGAGCAGCAGATCCCAAGCGGTCAGGTCGCCCACCTTGAAGTCGCGAATGGAATTGACTTCGCCGATCATGGTGCTGGTGACGGCATAGCCCTCTACCAGAACCAGGCGCGGAACGGTCTTGCCCTCGGCGTAGTTCATGGCATACATCACCAGCTGACGGGGCATGGAGTAGATGTTCTCGCCCGCGCTCATGATGAAAGATTCGGGATAGTTGATCATGTAGTTCCAGCATTCTTCACCGCCGTCGCAGCCGGTGTAGAGGATCTCGGGGCGGGCTTCGCCGGTGAGCACAAGGCCTTCAAAGGCCGCGCCGTCCCAAGCGCACCAGATGCCACGGAGTTCCTTGTTGGTATCGGCAGCCAACCAGGTACTGATGGTGGAGGAGGGGGTCACAGCGCCGGTGGAATCCCATGCCCATTCGTAGGCTACTTGGATGTTGGCATACTTCTCTTGCGCCAGCACGTCCAGGGCGCCCAGGTCTCTTTGATGCCAGCTCTCGTTGGAGGGAAGCATGATCAAACCCACTTTGATGGGATCCGTGGTGCCGTATTTCTCTTGCAGTTTGTCGCAAAGGTAGGTCATGGTGGTCTTGCCGCAGGAATAGTTGTCAAACAACACGGTGCTGATGACGTCCGCGCCAGACACAAACCCATCGGACAGATAAACCGGGATGCCGGCGTCGCAAGCTTCCTTGACCGCTTCGGCAATGCCCGTGGGGTCGGAGGGGGTGATGAACAGCGCTTTAGGGTTCTTGGCGATGAAGGCGCGGATTTGCTCCGTTTGGGTGACGGCGTTATAGTTTGCGTCCACGATGGAGAAATTGGTGATGCCGTACTTTTCAAAAGACTCGGTGAAGCCGGTCTTTTGGCGCTGGCCAGAGGCATTTTCGGCCCAGCCCAGGGAAACCGCGTAGAAGTCGCCATCCTCCGCCGTGGCGGAGAGCACAGCCGTGCTAAGCAGCATAGCGGTCATGAGAAGAAGAGCCAGCAGTTTTTTCATGGGAATCCCTCGTTTCTTATTATTCTAAAGCAGGCTACGCCAACGCTTTAGTATCAGGGTAAGGAGGAAAGGGAGAAAAGGCGAGATACTTGGGAGGATCAATATGCGTCGAGGGGGGTGGTGGGGAGGGTAAAATCATCCTGGCGGCCCAATCGCTGGTCCACTTCCTTCATAATGCTAATAATGCTCTTCAGGCCAATGCCAAAGCGAGAACATCCGGCTGAAATCATCTCCAACATGGTATCCAGGGTGCGCACACCGCCAGCGGCTTTGATCAGTGCACTGTCACCGATGGTTCCTTTAATGAGGCGAATGGTATCCACCGTGGTGGGTTTGCCGGCCCAGCCGGTGCCGGTTTTGATATAGTTGACGCCTGCGCGTACCGCCAATTCCGCTCCGCGGCAGATTTCATCGTCTGTTAGGTAGGCAATCTCCAAAATACACTTGGTGGGCTTGCCTTGGGCGGCATCCACCACAGCGCGGATATCCTGGTATACCATGTTGTCAAGGCGACTCTTCAGCGCGCCCACGTTGATGACCATGTCCAGCTCATCTGCGCCAACAGCCAGCATGTCCTTAGCTGTGGCCACTTTGATCGCAGTAGTGTCCGCCCCGGAGGGGAAACCCACTGTTGCACCTACCCCAATGTCTTTTTCATCCGCCAGCAAGTCCACCAATGCTTTGGTAAAGCAAGGCATCACAAACGCGCAGATGAAACGGTAGTGTTTAGCTGCCAAGACGATATGCTCAAGCTCTGTCAAGGTTACATCAGTACGCACGCCACTAATGTCCACCATGCGAGCGATGGTTCGCAATAGCTCTGACTGATTCATATGGATCGTCCTTTCTTGGATGTACAGTCATAATAACATCACTATCTTTTTATGTCAATGAAAAATCCATTTTTTGGTCAATTTGTTTCCATTGCAAACACATTTGAGACGCACAAAGGGATACGTAAATAAAACCATTCCATTCGGAATGGCTTTGTGATATACAAGGGGATTTACAGGTTTTTGGGGGAAGGGCGTTTGTACCGCCCTTTCATGAACACCTCAAATTCATATCGGCCGCCCACAATGCTCACATGATCCACATCCACGGCAATGCCGTCCTGGTAGCAGGTGCGCGACAGGTAGACCAGCGCCGTACCAACGGGCACATCCAGCATTTGGGCTTCTTCATAGCTGGCGTTTTTAGCAGTGATCCGGTCCTGCGCCGCATCGATGGCAATGTCATAATGATCCTGCAAAAAATCATACAAACCGGTAAAGCGATTGCTATGGGCCTCGATGCCAGGCACAAAGGAGGGCTTCAGGTAGTTTTTCATGATGGCAATGGGCACGTCATCCGCCAGCTGGATGCGCTGCACACGCACCACCTCGCTGCCCTCTTCCACGCCCAGATCGGTGGCCAGCCGTCCATGGGCGGGCATCCGATCAATGTGCATGTTTTTGGTGTTGATCCGATAGCCTCTGCGCTCCAGGGTTTCAGAGGTAGAGGTGACCACATTTAGGTTTTGGCTGGTGTTGTAGTCCAGCACTTTCGTGCCGCGTCCCTGCTGCGCCTCCAAAAACCCTTCGCGGCTTAAAATCTCCACAGCCTTGCGGATGGTGGTGCGGCTGACGTCAAACAGCTTTTCCAGCTCCGACTCCGTAGGCAAAAGAGAGCCGATAGCATACTCACCTTCAAGTATTTGGCGCTTCAAGGTGTTATAAACGCGCATATATGCTTGCATCTTTGCCATGATGTCCACCTCGTTCATCAACGGATCCTGAGACAATTCATAAGTATATTATGACATATTCTGTCCTACGTCAAGAGGGGGCGTGCGCAATGCCGCCATGCGCTTCTTGACAAGCAAGGATAGATAGATGATAATGACATTGCTAGGTGGGTATGGGCTTGTCCAACATGCCCTGAACAAAGAGGATGATGTATTTTGGAACAAAAGCTGGCGGCGGTGCAACAGCCCCGACGATTTCAAGGACTCCTCTGGCTTTGCGTGTGCTGGATGGTATACGCCACGGCCTATGTGGCGCGGGCGAATCTATCCGCCGGTTTTGATGAGCTCACCCTGGCCTTTGGCGTCAATAACGCGTATTTGGGTACCATGGGCAGCGTGTTTTTTATCTGCTATGCCATCGGCCAGATGGTGAACGGCTACCTGGGTGACCGTGCGGCGCCCGAACGGTTCGTGCTGCTGTCCATGATGGGCTCCGTTTGCACCTATGGGCTGGCGCTGCTGTTGCGTAGCGCCTTTGCGTTGCCCATTTTATGGGGAATCAACGGTTTCTTTCTGTCCATGCTGTGGGGCCCCATGCTGCGAATGCTGTACATGCGCCTGGGACAGCGCAAAAGAGCAGACATCGCCATGGTGATGGGCACGGCCTCGGTGGGCGGGTATTTTTTTGCCTGGATGGTGTTTGCACCCATGTTTCCCAGGCTGGGCTGGAGAGCCTTAGTGGGCATTCCCCTGGTCCTCACCGGCGCGCTGATGACGCTATGGATGGTGGTGTTCCGCAAAAACACAGCGGTACCCGTGGCACAGTGGGCACAGAAACGAAGGGGATTGCGGGAGACCCTGGCGTATGTGCGAGCCCACAAGCTGTGGGGTGTGGCGCTGACCAGCGTATGTTTGGGGATTGTAAGGGAAAACCTGTCGCTGCTGCTGCCCGCGCTGTTCATCGGCATCATGGGGACGGGGGCGGAGCATGGCATCACGCAAAGAGCACTGCTACCGGCGGCCAATTTGCTGGGGTTGTTTGCTGGCTGGCGATGGGGTAAGATACTGATTGCCAACCCAAAGCGTGGGTTGATCTTCACCTTTTTGGGGATGGCAGTGACCTGTGGCATATTATGTGTAGGTTTTGGCAATCCGAAACTTGCTTTTATCGCGCTGTTCGTGCTTGTAGCTACGTCCTACCTGGGGAGCTGTATTCTGATTTCCTATATCCCACTGTCCCACGCCGAGGAAAACATGGTGTCCACATTGGTGGGATTATTTGATTTTGGCAATTACCTGGGAGCTGCGCTGTCCAGCGTGGTGCTGGGGGCATTGCTGGCAAGGAGACAATGGGTGGCCACCATTTTGGTGTGGATGGTGGTATGCCTGCTGGCGGTGAGCATGCTGGTCATCACGGGGAAAAGGCAGAGGGCTGCTTAGAAAACGTTATTCCAGATGCATTTCCATCCACAGCTCTCCGGGGCTGCCTGCGGGCGCAAAGCCGAACCGCCGATACACCGTTCGCCCCATGGGGGAGCCGCAGAGCCATAAATAAGAAACATCCCGGGCCCTGGCTTCCTCTACCAGCAATTCCAGCAAGCGGTAGGCAATGCCTTGCCCCCGATACTCGTCCCGGGTATACATGCTCATGATATAACCCTTCTTGCCGCTTTGATTGATGAAGGAAGGCGGAAACAGATAGAAAATAATCCCGCCCGTAGCCACCGGTTGTCCCCGGTCCTCCACCAAAAACTGCACCAGTGAACCGTCTGTCAGCTGGGATTGCAAAAAGGCGTGCAGCTCCATATCGATATCAAAACGAGGGATGCTGCCCTCATCGATCAGTTGTTGTTTGCGCATTTCAATCAGCACAGGGATGTCTTCTTGGCTGGCCTTGCGGTAGGTGACGTCTTGCTGTTCCATGGGCAACCCCCATTCGTTATTGAGCGGCTGGCACACCTGTTGGAGAGCCTCGTGCATAGGCTCCCACCGCCAGCACGAGGCCCGCCTTCAAGGCGTTCATGGCCAGCTTGAATATGGAATCCGTTAGGTTTGTGTGGGCTTGGAGGAGCCGGTTTCGGCATCCTGCACAAGTCTTTTGATAATATCAATGGTGGCCTGATAATCCACAGGCTTGCCAATGTGGCCGTCCATACCGGACTGCAGCACCTGCTCCACATCCTCCTTAAAGACATTGGCCGTCATGGCAATGATGACCACGGAATGGGCATCAGCGCGGGGCAAGGCCCGGATCTCGCGGGTGGCGGTGCAGCCATCCATCACTGGCATTTGCATATCCATGAGGATCAGCTGATAGTATCCCTCCGGAGACGCCACAAATTGGTCCAGCGCCTGCTGTCCATCGGCGGCAAATTCCACCTGGATGTGCGTGTCCATCAACAGCTCGGAAATGATCAGCCGGTTGATTTCAATATCATCTACAATCAAGGCGCGGATTAGCGAGAAGTCCGCGTGCTTCGCAGACGACCCCGGGCGCTGGGTGCCCCTGGGCATGCCTTGGGCCGAGGACATGTCCTTGGCTAGCTTGGCCTTGATGGTAAAGGAGAAGGTGCTACCCTTGCCTTTCGCACTCTTCACCCAGATGGTTCCGCCCATCATTTCCACAATCACTTTGGCAATGGCAAGGCCAAGACCGGTACCGCCATATTTGCGGGTCACGCGCAAGTCGGCCTGCACAAAGGGGTGGAACAGGCGGGAGATTTCCTCTTCCGTCATGCCAATGCCCTCATCCTTCACCTCAAAGAGATAGGTGGCAATGGTTCCGTCGCTTTCCAATTCCTTGGCGGTGAGGGAAACGTTGCCCTTCTTGTCGGAAAATTTGACCGCGTTGGAGAGCAAATTGACCAGGCATTGGTTCAGCCGCAGAGCATCGGCGATAATCCGGTCATGCAGGACGCCTTCTTTGTTCAGGGTGAAATGTACCTTCTGTCCGCTGGATTTGGAGTTGATCATGGAGGCAACAAAGGCTAGATCATCGCTGAGGGAGAACTCCTCTTCGGCGAGCTCCAACTTCTGCGCCTCAATTTTGGACATATCCAGTACATCATTAATGATGGCCAGCAAGTGGCTGGAGGAACTTTCGATCTGGTTGATGCAGTTGCGCATTTTTTCCATATCGCCGCTGCGCCGGGCGATCTGTGTCATGCCGATGATGGCATTCAGCGGTGTGCGGATCTCGTGGGACATCTGCGAAAGGAAGTCGCTCTTGGCTCTGCTGGCCTGCTCCGCGTCCTCCTTGGCCCGTACCAGGCCGGTGATGTCGGACAGTACCATCATCACACAGGCGGCAACTTTTCCTTGCGGGTCGGCCCCAGAAGAGGGCAAAGCCTGGGTACGGTACAGGGACAGGGCATAAGTCCATTGGGTTTGATCCGGCAATATGAGGGTGATCGTCTGTTCGATGGGCTTGTCGTCCTCGCCTGTGAATAAGGCTTGGACAGCCCGGCTCACCTCGTTGGACCGGTTGGAGGTCTGGATACGGGCCAACAAATTGGGATCCTCTGCCTGCAGGTCATGCATAATCATAAAAAGATCCATTGAGCGGTTGCTATATACCAATTTGTAGCTTCCGTCAAAGAAGGCGATGGACTCCGGCAACACATCCAGATGTTCAGTAAACACGTCCAAGGCCATGTTGGCGGCATCCATGATGCGGCCATAGGCGCCGGGATAGTCCGTGCTGGCAATACGGGAGGATAAATGTCCAGCCCTGGCGGCCGCCAAGACGCCGCCGGTATCGCCAATCATATGGGATACGTTGTAGGAAACAGATGTAAAGGCATCCGCAAGCACGCCGATCTCGTCCTGTCGCTCCTGAAGCGCCTCAGGAATTTGGAAGGACATATCGCCCCCCGCCAGTTTGTATGCATTGTCTGTGACGATTCGGAGCCCTTGGGAGAAAATCCGTCGGGAACTCCATAAATGGGCAAGAACAAACAACAACAACCCCCCAACAATGGTGGCGGCCACCCGGCTACCATAGCCATTGATTTGCTGTTGCATGGGGGAGATGTCAATATCGGTGCCAATAAAGGCCACCACTTCTTCCTGGGAGTTGAACAAGGGGCTATAGGCGTAATATAATTCGCCAAAGCGTTCGTCGTTATAATATCGAGCTTTTTCAAAGCTTTTGCCAGTGGTCAGCACCATTTCACTGCCCGGGAAAATGGACTTATCATCGGTGGTGCCCAGGGCATGGACGCCCATCTCTTCCTCATAGGTGGAATCATAGATGTAGGTATATTGACCTGGAATGCCGGTATCCGCCATGATATAAAAATACTTCGCGTTGATACTGTGGCTAAAGCGGTTTAGCCTGGCAGCCATCGCGTCATATTTGGCATCCAGCGTTAAAGTATCGCGGTAGCGCTGGATGTCGTCGCCATCTACCAGCAAAGTGGCTTGAAAATTACTGGTGAGGCTTTCTGAATCGGAGTATTCATAAAAAATTTGGGTAAACATGGAATAACTAATATATGCCAAAAGAATAGAAAGGGCCATAAAACATAAACATGCAACCATAAAAGAACGGAAAACAGCGCTGTGATAAAATTTGATTTGCAATGGCCCTTTATCTTGAAGGTTCTGAGCCAAAAATTCCCCTTCTTTCTAAACCCATGTTTTAAGCTTTGGTATTTTGTTGAAAATAAGCCAAAACATCAATTGCTATGAAAAGTTAACAAAAACCGTTCACAATCGTCAAAATGCACATTTTATTGTAGTGTGTCCCATCTGCTTTGTCAAGCGCTATGAGGCATTACAGGCCTTTGGAGGTGAGTTGGGCATGGGGTTGCGTGAAAAGGAGAAAGAGGCTATAGTAGAGGCAAATAGCCTTGACCGTTTTTGGAGGAAAATTGAATGGAGTATGAATGCATTCAAAAGAAAGAGCAGCTGGTGATATGGCTTCACAAACCGGGGCGGCTGGTGGCTAACGCGCAGGACGCCTTGGATTTGGTGGTGGCCTGTAGCCAGGAAAACAGTAGATTGCTCATGGTTGACGGAGACCGGCTTTCCGGGGAATTTCTCAAGCTTTCGACAGGGGTGGCTGGTGATGTGGCACAGAAGCTGAGCCAGTACGGCGTAAAAACCGCCATCGTGTTGGATACCAAACGCGTCCACGGTAAGTTTGTGGACTTTGTATTGGAGACCAACCGCGGCAATTCTTTCCGCGCCTATCCTACTCACGAGGAAGCGCTGGCCTGGTTGGTACGCGCGCCCTAGGGGCAAATGGATGCAGCGCCACCCAAGCCCGGCATGATTGCCGGGCTTGGGTGGCGCTGTGCCTGGATGGATTTATGGGTAGCGCTTTTCTGGCGGGCATTCTTCCCGAAACAAATCTCGCAGAAGTTCCAGATCTCTTTGATAGTCTTGGGACGTCTGCCCTTCTTTGGGCACAGCGGCCTCCAGCACCTCAAAAACGAAGGAGGAGGCGCCTTGGGTGTTCCAGTCCGCCTGCAAGGCATGGTGAATGGCGGTGTTGGTGAGGATGCAAAAATCCAAGCGGTTTTTCATGCCGGCCAGGTCTTGCGTGCAGTCAATCCACTGTTTGCCGGTTTTGGTGCAGCGGATGCAATAGACGCCGCCTTCCTTTTCTTTTTGTTTGTAGGCATTGACCAATTCTTTTTTTCGTGAGGGATCCATGGGAACCTCCTATAGAGTAGATTGTCTGTTGGTGTTGAAAAACCGCCTGTCATGGTTTCATGGCAGGCGGTTTGTGTTGCGAGTTTGCTTACTTTTTAATATCTTCCAAGACCTTGGCGACGACGCCGGAACCGACGGTCCTGCCGCCTTCACGGATGGCGAAGCGGAGGCCCTGCTCGATGGCGATGGGGGTGATAAGGGTGATTTCCATGTCGATGTTGTCACCG
>JAVBSI010000089.1:0-19560 GCA_031556815.1 Eubacteriales bacterium
ATTTTGCATCCGTATCCCTCGCACATCTTTTTGGTCAACTAATTTGTTGGGTTCATTAGCATAACGTTTAGCAAGATTTTAGCACAAATAAGCTTAACAACATCTGATCCCATTATAGTGTCTGTATGCAGCATTGTCAACGAGATCACGGAGCAGTACCCGAACATGAAGATCATGTGCTTCGACACCCAGTTCTACGCAGACGGCCAGGATCAGAAATTGCCCGGCGTCACCCAGCTGTTCCAGCAGGACAAGAGCCTTGTGACCGTTCTGCTAGACCAAATGATCGCCAAGTTCGGCAAGGGCGCGCGCCTGGTGAAGGTGTGGCGTGGCCCCAACTACAACAGCCCCTTTGATCGCCGCGAGGTTGGCTGGCAGGAATACGTGGCAGACGGCCGGATCGTGGAAGTGGGCGAGATCCAGCCCCTCCAGGATTCCATGGATTCTGCCAACACCGTGTCCGCCGCCTATCTGCAGGGCCTCAAGCGTGAGGATGTGGATGGCATCATCGCCTATTACGACCTGTATGGCCAAGGCCTGTACAACTCTATCCTGGAGAATGACAACTTCAACGGCAATGTTGGCGCCGCGCTGCCCATGGCTTCCGTGGACATCGATCCTGTGGACGTGACCAACATGCAGACCCGCCCCGACATCTGGACCGCCGCCGGCACCACCGACTGGACCCTCAACGGCGAAATCGCCATGCGCATCCTGCTGCTGCAGATCGCCGGCGAATATGACAAGATCTTTGACCCCGCCTCCGGGGAAAAGGGTGTGGACGTGGTAGAAGTTCCCGGCTCCGCGATTCTGGCCTCTGACCTCAAGCCCGAATCCACCGTGGAAAACCTGGCCGAGATCGCTCCCGACACCTACGGCAACCTGTCCTATCTGTCTGTGGCAGACTGGATGCCCGCGGACCTGATTCACAAGTAAGCCCAGAGCAAAGGGAAACCCATCTGAGCAATGTGTTTGACAGAGAAGCGTCGGAGTACTTGCTCCGGCGCTTCTTGTCTTCACAAGGATGGATCGGCCCTGTCCAAACGTTTGGTGGACAAGGCGCGGGCCTGGCGCCGCGCAAACGCGGCTTGCCCGGGTTTAAAGATCAACGGCCAAGACCGAAACAGAGAGAGGGAAGTTCATGGACAAACTGACACTGGGCACCCGAAATGTCTCCATCGAGTTTCCCGGCGTGAAGGCGCTGACGGATGTCAACTTTGAAGTCAGCACCGGCGAGATCCGGGCGGTGGTCGGCGCAAACGGCGCGGGAAAATCCACCTTGATGAAAGTCTTTGCCGGCGCAAACCCAGCCTATACGGGTGAGGTATACCTGGGTGAGGATGTGCTGGATCTTCGCAATCCCATGGCCGCCAAAAAGCACGGCATTCAAATCGTGTTCCAAGAGGTGGATACGGCGCTGGTCCCCACGCTGTCCGTGGCGGAGAACGTGATGCTTAACCATATGGTGATGGATTTCAAAGCGCCCTTGATCAATTGGAATCGCATCCGCCGCCAGGCCAAGGAGGTTTTGGCCCGCTTAACCATTGATATTAACGTGCGTAGGCTGGTGCAGGATTTGACCTTGGCCCAAAAGCAAATGGTGCTTATCGCCAAGGCCATGGCCTCTCAGTGCAATTTTTTGATCCTGGACGAACCCACCGCCCCGCTCAGCGATACGGAAACGGTGGAGTTGTTCCGTTTGGTCAAGCACCTGCGGGACACGGAAAACATCGCGGTTATTTTTATCTCTCATCGGATCAATGAGGTGATCAAAATCTGCGACCGCTATACCGTGATGCGCAACGGCGAGATCGTCGATACGACCCCTATCACCCAGGCAACCACCACCAAGGAGATCGTGGAAAAGATGCTGGGCCGTACCTTTGAGGAGATATTCTCCAAGGAGAAGGTTCCCATTGGCGACAAGGTCTTTGAGGTTTCGCATTTGTCCGGCGCGGGCGGCAAGGTAAACGATGTGTCCTTTTATGTGCGCAAGGGTGAGATCGTTGGTATCGCGGGGTTGGTAGGCGCAGGAAAGTCCGAGCTGTGCAAAACCATTTTTGGCGCTTATGCCAAAACCCGTGGAACCATCAGTTACAATGGAGCCGAGCTGAAGATCAATAACCCCTCGGATGCCGTGCGAAACCGGATTGCTTTGGTGCCGGAGGAACGGCGAAAAGAAGGCGTTTTGGTGAATGAAAACGTCAGCTTCAATCTGTCGGCCGCCTGCCTGGGGGAGTTTTGCACGTTGTCATTTATCCATAAAGGAAAAGTGGATGCCAATGCGAAACAGTATGTGAAGGATCTAGGCATCATCACTCCCTCCATCCGGCAGTTTGTGCGTAATCCTTCGGGAGGAAACCAGCAAAAAGTGGCGGTGGGGAAGTGGCTTGCCGCAGATTGTGACGTATATATGTTCGATGAGCCCACCAAAGGCGTGGATGTGGGCGCAAAGCACGATATCTTCCGCCTGATTAGCGATATCACCAAACAAGGCAATAGCGCGATTTACGCCTCTTGCGAAAACCAGGAGTTGCTTTCCATCGCGGATCGGATCTATGTGCTGTTTGATGGCAAGGTGATGGCGGAGCTGACCGCGGCCCAGACCAACGAGGACGAAATCATGCATTATTCCGTGGGCAGCACCACTCCCTATGCCTGACAGGGGCAACAAGCGCGGGGAATCAAGAGAAACGAGAGGGGAATTTCTATGCAGGCTTCGCTGACTCCAAACCTTCCGCGGGAGCGAAAAAATCAATCGTTTTTTCGTTTCCTTCTTAACTGGGCGGCAGTCATCACGCTGGCTTTATGCTTTGTGGTTTTCACCTTGGTGAGCGGCGATAGATTCATGTCCGAAAACAACATGATTAATATTTTGCGCGCCATGTCCATCACCACCGTGTTTGGCATCGCGGCAACCGTGACGATGGCCCCGGACGGCTTTGATATGTCCGCCTGCACGCTGGCCAGCTGCTCGGCGTATGTGTTTGTCAGCATGTACCTTTGGTACGGCCTGCCGCTGTGGCTGTGCGTCCTGGTGACCATCGGCGCCACCTTGGTGATGTATCAGCTGACGATGTTCCTGATATTGGTTTGTAAAATACCAGACATGCTGGCCACCTGCGCGCTGATGTTTGTCCATCAAGGCCTGGGGCAGTGGTATATCGGGGGTGGCGCGGTGTCCACGGGCATGCGGCTGCCCAATGGCAATTCGCCGGTGCGGGTCGCGCTTTCCGATGCCTTCTCCGCCATCGGCCGATATCCATGGATTATCATCATCATGCTTGCCTGCGTATTGGTGGCCTATATCTTTTTGGAATTTACCAAGCATGGCCGTTTCATTTACGCCATGGGCGGCAACCGGCAGGCGGCCAAGCTATCGGGTATCAATGTAAAGAAGTACCGGTACCTGGCCGGCATGATTACGGCCGTGTTTGTGGCCATTGGCGGCATTTTGGTAGCCTCTCGGGGCAGCTCCGCGCAGGTGATGTGCTGCGATAACTATCTGATGCAATCATTGGCAGCGGTGTTTGTGGGGCGCTCTGTAGGCGGCGCGGAAAGGCCCAACGCGTTGGGCACGCTGGTGGGCGCCATGCTGGTTTCTACGCTGGAAAATGGCCTGACCATCATGGCGGTTCAGTATTATGTGTTGCCCGCTGTGAAGGGCGCTGTGCTGGCCTTGGCGCTGGTGGCGGCCTATGCGGGAAAGAAAGAACAATAACAGGGCTGGTGTTAAGCGCGAATGAAATGCGGGTAGAGCAAAAGCAACTGCTGTGAACAGCAGTTGCTTTTGCTTTGGCGCGCCCCACTTTAACCTAGGCCCTATAGATGCAGATGAACGAAGAAGGATAGATAAAAGAGAACGGGCAAGCCAATAACGGCGGACAGGATGACGACGGCGGTCTGCGCGTTTTTTTCGTTCCGCAGGAGCCATACCAATGTCTTATAGCCTAGCATGCCCACCAAACCGCCCAAGCTATTTAAGAGGATATCGTCAATATCCGGCGTTCCCAGATTCAAAACCCCCTGAATGCTTTCGGAAACGAAGCTCACCAAGAAGATCAACAGAAGGTTGGAGGCAATTCTTTTGTTCTTGCGCAGCAAAGGCAAAAACAACCCAACGGGAACAAACAGAATGATATTGCCAACCACGTGGCTAAAGGCGACCTTTTGAACGTCTTGGGAACTGCTGGAAAGATACTCCCCAATGGTGTGAAAAGGAACGAGATTGATGGATCGGGAGACAGCCTCCCCACTATCAGCCGCCTCCACCGGTGAGAGCCTGGAGAGGAAGAGGATTTTGACCATAAAAAGGAGGTAGCAGATGAAAACGAGGAACAAAAAGAGGGTTTTCATTCGTTTCCATTCATTTTTAGTTGCACTATGATTCATTATACTCCTGCCTTATGTAACAAATGGATTCTGTTTGAGCTCGGTATTCCATTCACTTTAGGAGGGGAAAACTCCTGCTTTTGTCCGTGCATTCGTTGTTTCACCAAGGATTTGGGCCATGTTGATATCTGGCTACCGACAAGCAAACGCTTCACGCGGGCGGCTATTGTGTTACGGATCGGCAACGCCTGAGCAGCAATAGATCACATCGGCGACCGGACGGATTTTGTGCGTGTCCAGGCTGTTGATCTTTTTAAGGTGAAACACCAGCGTTGCGGAACTTCCTCCGTCCAGGTTGTAGGCGATGTTGCAGCCGAGCCCCACCATATAGTCCGCCATTTGCGGGATTGTCATACCCAGCGAATCCGCGGATTCCGGGCCTTCGCAGGTGACGAAAAGGTAGGACAGCGGCCCTGTTTGAGCGATGACCATGCGCTGGGCAGGTCTATTAAGGCCGATGTCTTGGCGGGGATAGGATGCCTGAGCATAACTGCCGTTATTTACCAGCAGCGGCCCAAAGGAAAACACGTTGACCACGTGGCCGCCCTGATCCCATGCGCCGCCAAGTTCGTTGTAGGCGGTGTCAAAGGCGGCTCTGTCGGCGGCCAGCAGCGGATGAAAGTCCCCATTGTCATCAATCAGCAACAAATCGCGGCCGTTGGGGCGGTTACGATACATGCGGCCTTGCCGAAGGATGACGCCCTGCTGAAAAAAGTTGCTGTTGTCGGCGTTGATCGCCACCACGGCGTGGACGCGCTTGGCGATGGTGGGAGCCACAGCGGAAACCAGGCTGCCATGGCGCGAGGCAAACGCGCTGCGAAGCTGGCTCGGGTGGGCGATTTGAATCCGAGTGATCCAAATATTGGTATCCAGGTGGCGGTCGCGCTGGATGACGACGTGCAAGGTAGGGTCGTAGTATTCAAAGGCACTCAAAAAGGCCGACGCCTGAAACGGGTAGCCGGTTTTGGCATCGATGGCGATAGGCGTCACCTGGGTGGCATCCAGCGTGCGATCTTCGCACAAGGCGGAAGGGCCGACCCAAAAGATCAACCATATAACCAAAATGAGTGGCAGACCCTGTTTAACCTTCATGTTCATACGCCCCACAGCCTTTACTTGCATTGATCCGACAGCCCGGTTCTGTGTCATTGTATGTTTTTAACAACACTGCTTATGCGCTTGTCGTTCTGGCAATTGGCATCCCAAATGGCATTTCCAAAAGGGAAACAAGGCGACGGTTGACAGTATTTTCATGCCATGATAGACTGTGTCATAGCAAGATTCTTGCAGCCAAATCGGCTGTTGCTAAGCGGTGGTCTGCTTATCATTTGCCCGACAGAGAGGAAAGATCGATGATGTCAAAGGTTATGAAGACGATGGGTTTTCTACTGGTTGTCGTATTGCTGCTGGTTGCGTACGGCTCTGTCAGTCTTGCGTCGGAATCTGCGGCTTTGCCGGACTATTACTATGTGTGGGTGACGGACGAGCCTGCACAGGGAAAGACCTGGCAGTATTCCATCAGCGGTGATGGCATGGTGGAAGAGGCGGCTGATCCTGACCGATCGGGTGATCTGGACGAAAACGAGCGGCTGCTGTTGTTTGTAGGCACCAAAGCAGGGTCCATGAAAATATCATTGAAGCTGGTGGATCCGGCGAAACCGGATGAGCAACCTGCCAAGGAAATGTTCTATGAAGTGTTTGTGCAGCCCGATATGACCTTTGCCAATATGCGCAGCGGCTGGACTAACCATATGCCCAAAGGCACCGGCGAGAAGATGATCGAGATTTCGCTGGGGGAAAAATGGGATGAAATGTACGTCAGCGATTGGCGCTTTGAGCAAACCGGCGAAGGCGGCCTTCAAGAGGCGCCTGGCGATGACTATGCCGATTGGCAGATGGAAGTGTTTGCAGCGGATCCCGCCAATGCGGGCCTAACCTTTGTTCCTTCGGGCCCAGATACCGGCAACAGCGCTTTCTATTTCCAAGGAATCAAACCCGGCTTGGTCACGCTGCGCTTTGGAGATGTGATTGGAGGGAAAGTGACCTCCACCGTCATTTATACGATTCAGGTCTATGATGACTTGACCCTGGAGATTTTGAGCGAGGATTATACCTTTTGATCCCATCGTCTCGTTGCTTTCTGACGTGACATACCATGATCCAACAAAACCCGGATACAACCAAAAGTAGAGCGCCGATAGGCGCTCTACTTTTCTCCATTTCGATCCTACGGACACAGGCGCCTTGGCAGCCTTTTCCAAAAAGAGTTGGAGGCATGATTCGTTTCTGTGTCCTACCTTCTTTTCTCCCGCCGACGGTTACTTCTTTCTGCGTGCAAACAGAACGATTCCAGCAATCACAAATCCTATATATATGTCCGTGGCAATTTTATAGAAAAATGAATGCAATCCGTTTTATTTTAAGGGGCGGCGGTATCGCAGATTCACGATGCCGTCGCCCTTTTGTGGTTATTATGCTTTCGCTAATCAAGTGCCTTACTTTAGGCGAATCACCTGATCCTTATGGGTTTCTGCCGTGACCCCGCCACTTTCCTGCTGCCAGATTACAGGATAGGCGCACAACTCGTCAGGCATGGTTCCTAGTCCATCAAAGACTTGAATAACCATGCCATCCGGCTGGGGTTCGACAGAGGAAGCCCGCGCTTCGAACCCGGTTGTGGGATCAAACAAGCCAAATTCGATATCGCCGACGGCTGGATATGTCAAGCGGATATAGAGCGGCGAAACCTCAGCGGTCAGTGCAATTGCGTTTTTTCCTCTTATACCGGAACCGCTGAGGGTTCGAGGTTGGATTGTGCCGTTTCGGGCGATATCGACGGTGATGCAATACTCCTTTCCAGCTTCGTTCTGTGAATAAAGCCGTTTACCATCAAACCATAGGTACAGATCGCTGACAAAAAATCTAAGCTGTAAGGTCATCACATCGCGCGCCGTTACCTCGGCCGGAAGTGGGGAGGCAAATGCGATGTAGTACAACAAATCGTCGCCTTCGACCGATGACTCCTCGCTTTTCCAAGGCAAATCAACACCGTCCGCCGTACGGATATGGTCGCTCCTGCCAATTCCCCTGTGATGGTATCCAGAGGGCGAACCAGCATTATAGGCTTCAATAAATCGGTTCATCACAGGGTGCGGTTCGTTTAGCATGGGTGCCAGCATGTTATCTTCCGATTGCATATGTTGGAGCTGGTCGGTGGAGGGAGTAAAGGATTCCAAGAACTCCCTGCCTCCTGTGACACGGTAAGATAAGTACAAGGTGTTTCCGTCGAAATAGCTGCTATCAATGCGTACCGGCGACATCTCCGCCGGTGGTTCTGCGGTTTGGGGCATATTTGTCGGCGCTACTGTTTGTGCGTGTTCTGCTATGTATTGCAGTGGTGGGTTATCACGCGCAAAAAGTGAAAACAGATTGCCACTGACCGCTAAGGCGATACCTGCCAGCAGCAGAACGAACACGATTACCATTACGGGCACCATCGATATTTTACGTTTCATGGTTCTTTTTTCTCCTCTTAAACGGCGGAAGACCTCCGTCCGATAATCTGCCGGCATGACAAGCCCGGAGAGGCGGGAGTCTATCGCTCGCTTCACAACGCGTTTATTCATGAAAATCCCGCCTTTCCAGTTGTCGCTGCAGCTTTTTTTGAGCACGCTTCAACCGATCATATACGGTAGAGATGGGTATACGAAGCGATTCGCTTACTTCGTTAGCGGTCATATCCTGATAGTAGAACAGAAGGACCACATCTTTAAACTTGCCGGGCAACCGCATGATCTCTTGGATAAGAGAGTCATCCCATAGCGTGAACTCGTAAACGGCTTCCGGGACATCATCTAGCGATGTGCTGAAATCCACCTTGCGAAACCAAGAGGTACGCCTCATGTCCTTACAAGCATTGATGGCGATGCGCATCAGCCATGTTTTTTCCGAGCTGTCGCCTCGAAAGGTATTCAAATGCCCATATGCTTTGAGAAATGTTTCTTGTACGGCATCCTCAGCCATGTGTACATCATGAAGATAAAGGAAACACATCCTGAGCAGGCTGGTTTCATAGTGCGCCATCATGCGCTCCAGCTCCACCTCCCGGACTCTGTTCGGGCCCTGAGCAAAGTCCATCGTCTCACCTCCTTTACCAATTAGACGCGGGTTCTATGTCCAGATTACAACAATTCGGAACATTTTTGAAGAAACAATTCTGGGGTGTGCGAGCCAGCACAAAGGATAGGATGAGTAAAAAGCGCTATAAGACTATATATCGTTTCCATATCGTGCCTGAAGAGGCGACAGCATCGTTCGCGATACTGCCGCCACACTTTGTTTGTTATTCAGCTTTTCGCCGTTTCTTCTTTCCGCCTTTTTCTCGGCGCTCTCGGCTTAGATTCCGGCCGTTGCTTCACGCCATTAGCAAAGAAATCATAATCGAAATAAAGCAATAATCCGAACCCATCGCAGACAGCTACAAACTGTCTGGATTGGTTCGGATGATATTGGTTTGGTGCGATCGACGGGACTTGAACCCGTACCCTCTCGGACACGCCCCTCAAACGTGCGCGTATGCCAATTCCGCCACGATCGCATTTTTGTGTTTGAACAACACAGCAAACATGATTATACGGGATGGCAGATTATTTGTCAACGGAGCCGGGCGGTTTGGGCGGTTAATTTTTTGCCTTCAGGCTGCGTTGCACCCCATCCAAAAAAAGGCCCGCGATGTTGATATCACTGACATGGTACAGCATGCGGCTGCCCACCACATCTTCCACCTCGCTCACCACGGGCTTGCCGTGGTGGAACAGAAAATCAATCCCGGCAAGGCATAGCGGCGCGTCCGCATCCTGAAACCGCCGGATCACCTGCAGGGCCAGCAAACGCTCTTCTTGGGCCAGCGCATGCAGGGCCACCCTGCCCCCACGTTTAAAATTACTCAAAAAACCATCCGGGGCCGTGCGCATCACCGCCGCCACGATTTGCCCAAAAACCACATAGACCCGCAAATCCTGTCCAAGGGTAGAGGCCACCTCCTGCTGGATCATCGCCTGGGGTAAAATGCGATGGGCGGCGGCCTGCCACTCTTCCTCGTTGTGCACCAGCGCTACACGATCGCCCCCATGACCGTAGGAGGGCTTGAGTACCAGAGGGTATGGGGAAGCAGGGGGGAAAGGCGGCTGCCCGCCCTGTGCCAAAAACTCGCTACGCAGCCGGGGCAATCCATGCAAAAATTGGTATGTATTGCGCTTGTCATTGCATAGCTGGCAGACCGTGGCATTGTTAAAAACCGGAATGCCCATGGCCTCCAGTTGGGCGCTGATCCGATGATCCCGCTGGCGGGAGAGCACCGCAACCGGCCGCCCAGGGCTACCATGGACCAAGGCGCAGGGCCGGCCATCCGTGCCCACGCCCATTGTCAATTGGGAACGCAACACAGGCACAACCGCCAGCCCGCGCTTTTTGCCTTCGCTGGTGATCAGGCGGACAAAATCTTGGTTTGCCTCATAGTCGGCATCCTCATAGAGCAACCAACATGGGTTGTGCATGCTTACCCCACTTGCCGGGCAATGTGCCGCAAAATCTCCAGGGCCATGTTGACCCCTGTACAAGCTAAAGTGGTTTTGAAATGGGGGTTGCTATTCACTTCGCATAGCAAGGGGCCCTCTTTGCCAAACAGCACGTCCACCCCTGCGAAGTCCAGCCCAAGAGACGAGGTGGCCTGTAGGGCAAGCATTGCCTCCGCTTCGCTGGGCTGGTAGTTTTCCATGGAACCTCCCAAAGTGAGGTTGCTGCGAAAGTCCCCGTTGGTACTGTGGCGCAGCATGGAGGCTACCACCCGGTCACCCACCACATTAAGGCGCACATCCCGGCCATAGCTTTCCTGCACCAGCGCCTGAAAAACCATGGGGATGCCCTGTAAGGACAACACCTTGCGCCGCAAGGACTCCACACCGTTTATTAGGTAGACTTGCTGGCCAAAAGAACCGAAGCACTCTTTCAGCACCAGGGGGAAACCAAGTTCCCGGCCAGCGGCATCCACAAAGTCGGTATCCTGATAGCCAACGGCAGGGTAGGTCTTGGGGGCCAAAAGGGTGCGGGGCATGGGGATGCCCTGTTCCTTGAGGCATAGGTAGGTCAGGCTCTTGTCATCGCAACGGAGGATGCTTTCGGCGCTGTTAAACACGCGCAATCCACGCTGAGAAAGCAGCATGGCCAAATGGATGTCCTTGTCCCAAAACAACACAAAGCCGTAGCGGGAGGGATCAAAAGCATCCGTTTCTACGATGGGGCAAAGCTCGGCATTGGTGGCGAGATCCAGGCGCATGCCCAGCTCTTTCGCGTCGTCAAGCAGGATCTGATAGATATTGTCAAATTTGGTGCTGCGAAGGAAGGCATTAACCACCAACAGGCCGTGGATCATGGGCGAGCCCTCCTTTGGATGCGCTGCTGTGCAGATGGCCGCCTTTCATTTTGGAAGCTTTGCGGGCGCACGGTTTAGCTGGGCAATCAGCTGGCTCAGGGTTTCCATCACATTGGGGAAATTGGTTTCCGGATATCCGCTCATCAGCAGGCGGGTGCTGATCTCCAACTGCGTAGCAGGGATTTGACAATGGCTGGCCACCGTGCTGGAGACCGTATGCGGGCTGCCGCCATCAAAGGGGTCGTCCACCGTAATGGGCGCGATGCCATGGTTTTGGAAGAGCGTCTCAATGATGGGCACCAAAGCTTCCTGCCCCATCAGGTTTTTGCCTTTGCCTGTGGAGATGCAAAGTTGCATGGGCCGCTGGGGCGAAAGCTGGTGGAGATCAAAAAAATATTGAATATGATGTTGCTCAATGTAACGGCATACCGCATCCCGGTAATCGCTCACGGGGTCATGGTTGGCGTCGTCCAAAAAGTGACGCGTTTTATAGATCACAGGGCACTGTAGGTCTTCATGCAACAACAGGCACAGCATGCCGGTGTACCGCTCCGCGCACTTGATGGCGCCTTCCCTGGTTTGCAGCGTGGCATGGGGGGCGCTTAGCAGCACCTTCCCTTTGCCCTGTTTCACCTCAAAAGAACCGGTATGCTCCTCATCCGTAAAATAGGCCAGCGCTCGATCGATGCGCTGCTCAATGGTCATTCTCTCTTCCCTCCAAGATCACATACAGCGTCAAAAGTGGATGGAAACGGCCATAGTGTAGCATGGGAACCCGGGGCTGTCAATGCGGCGAAAAAGCTTTGGACGGGATTGTTCATCGTTTGGACACGGATTGGATATGCCCCGTCCATCTGGACGCGATATGATACGGATGTGGACGTCAAAAGGCTGTGTGCGGTACGAATCACTTGACAAGGGACGCCGTAGGGGCTAGGATAAAACCTGTAGCGCCAAGGCCTGGACAGCAGAGGAAGGAGCAAGCCATGCTAGGGTACGTCACCTTGACGCCGGAAGGGCTCAGCCGGGAGCAACAGCAGCGGTATCAGGCCTACTATTGCGGGCTTTGCCGCAATCTGGGCCAGCGGTTTGGACCGGCCGGACGTATGATTTTAAGCAATGATATGACATTTCTTTGTCTATTGCTCAGTTCCCTGTATGAGCCCCAGGAACGGGCAGCCCAAGGCCGCTGCCTGCCGCATCCCATCCAAAAACGGGGATTCGTTCAAAATGAGTGCAGCGATTATTGCGGTGATATGTGCATTGCTCTGGCTTATCACAAATGTCTGGATGACTGGAAGGACGATCACAGCCTGGCCGGCCGCGCGGAGGCGGGGCTGCTGCAAAAGGCCTATGTACAGGTGCGGAAGCGTCACCCCATGATTTGCCAGCGCATCGAGCAAACCCTGGAGAACATCACCCAGATGGAGAAAGAAGGCCGCATCGCTCCGGACGAGGGTGCGGAGTGGACGGCGCAGATGCTGGGCACGATTTTCCGTTATCGCGAAGATCATTGGTCAACGGTTTTGCAAATGATGGGGGAGGCCCTGGGCCGGTTTATCTACCTGATGGATGCCTACGACGATTTGCAGGCGGATATGCGCAGGCATCGGTATAACCCCCTGATGGAATATGCCAAGCAGGAGGGGTACGAGGCTCTTTGCAGGGACACCCTGACACTGATGATGGCTGAGTGTACCCAGGCCTTTGAGCTGTTGCCCTTGGTACAGGATGTGGATATCCTGCGCAACATTCTCTATGCGGGCGTGTGGGCGCGCTATCAACAAAAGCAAGCGCAGCAGCAGAAAAAACCAAAGAAGGCGCAGCCGGAACGCAAGGAGGGGCAAGGATGAGCGATCCATACCAGGTGCTCGGGGTAAAACCGGAGGCCTCGGAGGATGAAATAAAGGTTGCCTACCGCAAGCTGGCTAAACAGTACCATCCGGATTTGAACCATGGCTCCGCCGCGGCGGAAAAAAAGATGCGGGAGATCAACGAAGCGTATACCGCGTTGATGAAGCATCGGGATGAAGTGGACTATGGCGGCGGAGGGTATCAGCAGACCTATGGCGGCGGCAGCTATGGTGGAGGTTATGGGAGCTATGGCGGTTTTGGCGGGTTTGAGGAGTTTGTCCGCAATGCCCAACGGGCGGCATACAACCGCCAAAATGCCGGAACCTATGGCCAAGCCAGCTATACTGAGACCGAGCCGCAACTGCAACCCGTTGCCCAGGCCGTAGCCGCGGGGCAATATAGCCGAGCTTTGGAACTGCTGGCAGCGATTTCAGATCGTCGGGCCGCCTGGTATTTTTGGAGCGCCAGGGCCAACTATGGCCTGGGCAACCGCATGGCAGCCATGAACGATGCTCGCGCCGCCGCGCAGATGAACCCCAATGAGCCTGCCTTCCAGGTTTTTTGGTCCCAAATGCAATCCGGTGGACAGGCCTATCAAAAGCGCGGCGCCATGCGCGGGTTCACTGGGGCGCTTTGCGGAAATCCGTGCCTGACGCTGTGTGTCGCCAACGCGCTGTGCAATTGCTGCTGCAATTGTGGCCGTGGCGGATTCTTTTATTGTTAAGGAGGAAACGGTATGTCCTTGTGGCAGAAGATCAAACAGTCCTTTCGCTCCATGATGAATGGACGTCACGGAGCGGATCAGTTGAATATGGCCCTGTTATGGCTGGGGCTCGGGATCTATGTGGTGGGCGCTTTGGTAGGCTTGGGCACGATTACGTTACTCAGTTTCGTCCCCTATGGAGCTTGCATATTCCGCATGTTTTCCCGCAATAACGCCAAGCGCAATCAGGAAAACCAAAAATACCTGGTTTGGAAAAACCGGCTGGCCACCCGCTGGAGGCAGGCCAGGACGCGGTTTCAAAACAGAAAGCAGTTTACCTATTTCAAATGCCCTGGCTGCAAGGCCTGGCTGAAGCTGCCCAAGGGCGCGGGCGTGGTGACGGTGACATGCGGCAAGTGCCGCAACAGTTTCACCAAAAAAGGATAAGTTCGAGATGCCAAATTTTTCCATCATGGAAGGATTTCCCAGAAAAGTAAAGAAAAGTATCAGCATCTATTAGTTTTGGCCTGAAAACCTTTTTATTTTACCGTTTTCCTCCAGGCGTGTTGAGTTTTCACAACTTCCACAAAATTCGGGAAATGAAACAAATTCTTCTCGCAGGGGAAGATTCTGTCAGAGGAATTCGTCTTATGGTTGAAATTCCAATTAGGGATAGGACAGCAAATTGGAGGGAATGGATCATGAAACGTTTTTTGGCAATGGGCATGATGATGATTCTGCTGGTGGGGATGCTAATCATTCCTGCCACATCCATGGCGGCTAACAATACTGCTGTAGTACATGGCGGTTGGTTGCGGCTGCGCGCGCAGCCTAGCTTTAGCGCGCAAACCATCAGCAGCTATTATACGGGTACAGTGGTAACGATTTTAAGCACGTCCAGTGAATGGTATCGCGTGCAAACCCCCGATGGTAGGACAGGATATATGTACAGAGCCTACCTGACGGTAGGTGGTGGCGGTGGCGGCGGTGGTACAGGCAATGCAACCGTCTGGAGCGCCAATGGATACGGCGTGCGCATGCGCAGCGGCCCTGGCACGGGATATCGCGTGCTGGCCGTATATAGCGTTGGCACCAATGTGAATGTTCTGGAGCGGGGTTCCTATTGGTCCCGCATCCAGGTGGGCAGCCGCGTGGGCTATATGATGAATCAGTTCCTCACGGGCAGCACCCCGTCCCCCACGCCTACCCCCGGAAGCAACGCCACGGTGTGGAGCGCCAACGGCTATGGGGTGCGTCTGCGTACCGGCCCCAGCAAAGGATATAGCATCATAGGCGTGTATAGCGTCGGCACCTCGGTCGCCGTGATCCAAAAGGGCCCCGCCGGCGGATGGGACTATATCCAGATTGGCAGCCGGGTTGGCTATATGATGAACGAATTCTTGCGCTATAACGCCCCCGTATCGTATGTGGTGAGCGATGTGGTGGTGAATACGGAAGCGCCCATTGAAAACAATACGATCACCGCCACCGCGATGCCCGCGGGAGTGACGGCAAGTTATCAATGGTACCTGGACGGCACGCCGATTACCAATGGGAATCAAGCGACCATTACGGTGCCCGCAGGCAGTGCGGGCGGCACGCTGATGGTGGTGGCCACCGGCACCGGCAGTTCCACGGGCTCAGCCAGCCACATCGTGGTAAATCCCATCATTACCTCTGGTTTGCTAGCAACCGTAACCATCAACCTACAGGGCGTCGTCCCTGTGGTGGGTGACGTGCTGAAGGTAACCAACGTGACCCCCGCAGGCGCAACCTATAGTTGTGCGTGGTATCATACCAGTGACATGAGCACCGTCATCGGGACAGGGGATACCCTTACCGTTGCGAATCCTCGTGATGTTGGCAAACAGTTGGTGGCCGTTGTGACAGGTACGGGTTCGTTCCTTGGCGCGGCAACGAGTGCCGCTACAGGCGCGGTAGTCGCGACCTTTGCGGGTACGGTCACCCCGACGGTTACCAATACCACTACCGGCTCTGGGCTGCCTGCGCAAACGGCCAATACGGGCGACATCCTGAAAGTGGCCATCGTGCCGGAGCAAGCTCAGGTGACGTACGCATGGAAGTATAACGTCACCGTTGGAGGCGTGGCGCAACCGGAAATCATTCTCAGCTATGGAAACACTTGCACGGTGCCTTCCCTTGCCGTTAACGGCACCAACCCCAATATTTCACTGGTGATTACGGGCGTTGCAGGCACGGCCTATGCTTCGGCAGGAACAACGGTATCCAATATTGTAACCGCGATCGTATCAAGGCCTACGATTAGCCGAGTGGCGATTACAGGCGATATGCTGGTTGGGCAGACCCTGACTGCGGTGGCCTACGGTACGGATGGCGTCACCCCGGTTGCGGCCGGCGACGCGCTGTACGAGTGGCTCTTTGCGGACGGCACATCGGCAGGCCCCAATGGGAACACCCTGGCTTTGACAGCGGTCGCTCATCTGGGCAAGGTCATTAAGGTAAGGGCAACCGGTCAGACCAATTACGCGGGCTCTAAGGAGGCCACAGGGTCTTCCAAGGTGCTGAGCGCGCTGACCAGCGTAACCTATACCAAGAACCCCGATCCCATCGTGGTAGGCTCCAAACTGACCGCAACGGCATTGGCAGGCGGCGCAAACGCCCAGGCGACGTACCAGTGGTACAAAGGCACTGATACCAGCAACCTGAGCAAGGCCAATTCCGGCGGCGCGGAGTATCAGGTAATTGATTCTGATATCCAAAATGCGCTGATCTTCGTGGTGAGAGCCACTGGTATTGGTAACTATACGGGCACGGTGAACAGCACGGGCCTGAGCAATATTGTCTTCCAGTCCTTGATGGCGCCCATGACTCTCGTGGTTCCCGTGGACGAGGCTACGGTGGACGGAGAGAACCTGGAAGAAAGCACGGATCCCGCCGTGTCGTTGAAGGTCGAAACGGATGCCTCCCTGGGCTCGATTGTTGCCGCCACGGTGCTCAACACCGCGGAAGACGCGGTCCTGAGCTATGAGTGGTTCCTGAACGACCAGAAGGTGTCCGATTGGAACAAGAATTACTATCCTGTGCTGGAAAGCGACTACGGTATGACGCTGAAGGTTCAAGTGCAGGTAGGTGACAGCGCAGACCTCCTCACCGCAACCCTGGCCCTGGCTGCGCCTAGCACCAGCACCGAGGCTCCCACCACCAACGGCGAGGGAGAGCCCCAGGGCGGTACGCCAACGGATAGCAGTACTGAAGGCACGACCAACGGCGAGGGAGAACCTCAGGGCGGCACGCCGACGGATAGCAGCACTGAAGGCACGACCAACGGTGAGGGAGAGCCTCAGGGTGGTACGCCCACGGATAGCAGCACTGAAGGCGCACCCAGCGGCGTTCAGTTCCAGCAAAGCGGTACCATGAACGTGATCCAAACAGAGGGTACCTCTGGCAACAATAACGCGCCTTCAACTGAGACGCCTGTATCCTATTCAGTCAAGCTGAATTTGAGCAATGTTGCGCCGGGTGACACGCTGAAGGTTTCCATTACCCCGAATCTGCCTGAGGGTACGCTGGTGCAGTATGTCTGGTATGTGGGCAATGACAAGGTATATGACGCTCATTATGATGAATACACCGTCAAGGAAGCGGACGCGGGCAGGAAAATCACGGTGTTTGCCACCATTGGCACCAGCGAGACTCCCATCTATGCGCGCGTAAGGGTTAAAGCGCCCCAGAGTACGGAGGGCACAATCGTAGTTGAAGGCGACACACCGCTTCCCGTGCCAGAATTCTAAAAAGTCAAAAGCATTACCCAAAAACCTCCGCTTTTGCGGAGGTTTTTGGGTGTTAAAAAGGAGCTGGGGAAGGACATCCTGTCTATTCCCATTCGCTTGCATCGCCGCGCGACACTGGTGAAAGTTCCCGCTACAGGCGCTTGCCGCTGCTTGGCAGAGCGCACTGCGGGCGTGTTTCCCTTCGTGGCCTTCAGAATCACTGTATTGAAATGCCCATTTGATAAGCATTTTAAAAGCGGGTTCAGGGCAAAGTGCTGATCAGGTGCGGGGGTGAAACCCCTGTATGGAGTTTTTGTGGTATGCAAAAGCCTTCCCGCATACGGGAAGGCTGATGATGGATGGGTGTATGTGCCTATTGTTCCAGCACGGAGGCAGCGATGCTCGCCGCGTCCAGTTTGTAGGCCGTTAGCAGAGCGGCGGGTTTGCCGCTTTGGCCAAACACATCCTGGACGCCAAGTTTGGTGAGCCGCGCGCCATGCACATTCACGATTGCGGCCGCAGCGGCGTCCCCCAGGCCGCCAATCACGCTATGTTCCTCCACGGTAAAGATGCGGTCGAACTTCTTGGCCAGGGCTTGCGCGCCCTCTACGTCAAAGGGCTTGATGGTGTGGCAGTTCACGACGGAGACGTTTTTACCCTGAGCTGCCAGCAGCTCGGCGGCCTGGAGACACTGCTCCACCATGACGCCGCAGCACAGCAGGGCCGCGTCCTTACCCTCCCGGAGGGTGTTCAGCTTGCCCAAGGTGAAGGGCATGTCCATATCAAAAATGGCGGAAGGCAAGCGGGCCAGCCTAAGATAGACCGGGCCGTCTAAGGCGATGGCCGCGTCCACACAGCGCTGGGTTTCGTTGGCGTCGCAGGGCACCAACACCGTCATATTGGGCAGAGCCCGCATGATGGCGATGTCCTCAATGGCTTCGTGGCTGCCGCCGTCTTCGCCCAAGGTGATGCCCGCATGGGTAAAGGCGAATTTCACATTGAGCTTGGGATAGCACACGCCATTGCGGATCTGGTCAAAGGCGCGGCCCGCAAACACCGCAAAGGTGCTGCAAAAGGGTAGCAGGCCCATGCTGCTCATGCCCGCGGCCATATCCACCATGTTGGCCTCCGCGATGCCGCAGTCAAAGAAACGGTCGGGGTGCTCTTTTTTGAAATACTGGGTCATGGTGGCGCCTGCCAGGTCCGCGTCCAACACCACCAAATCCGGATGGGTATGCCCCAGCTTGGCGAGGTATTCGCCATAGGCCACGCGGGTTGCTTTTTTCTCACTCATGGCTCATCCCTCCAGTTCCTTCAGGGCTTTGACGCGCTGCTCTTCGTTGGGAGCTTTGCCATGCCAGCCCGCATCGTTCTCCATGAAACTGACGCCCTTGCCCTTGGTGGTACATAAACGGATCAGCTTGGGCATGCCAGGTTTGTGGGGCTGCTTCAAAGCGGCCAATACCTGATCGAAGTCGTTGCCGTCTTTGACCTGCACCACATCCATGCCAAACGCGGCGAACTTGGCACACACGTCGCCCAGGCTCATCACTTCATCGTTGCTGCCATCAATTTGCAGGCCATTGTTGTCCAAAATCACGGTCAAGTTATCCAGATGGAAATGCGCGGCGGCCATGCAGGCTTCCCATACCAGGCCCTCCTGGGATTCTCCGTCGCCGATGATGGTATAGACCTGGAGGTTTTTGTGGGCAGCCTTGGCCCCCAAAGCCATACCCGCGGCGATGCTGATTCCCTGGCCCAGAGAGCCGGTGGAAGCGTCCACGCCGGGACAGCGTTTGCTGTCCGGGTGACCCTGCAAAATGCTGCCATATTGGCGGAAGGTTTTGAATTCCGCTTTGTCAAAAAACCCCAGCTCCCCAAGCACCGCATACAAAGCCGGTGCGGCATGGCCTTTGGAAAGCACAAAGCGATCCCGATCCTCCTTTTTGGGATTTTTGGGATCGACGTTCATCTGATGGGCATAGAGGGCTACCAGCGTTTCCACAATGGAAAGCGAGCCGCCCGGATGTCCGCTACCCGCGTCCGCCGTCATGTTGATGATGTCCCGGCGCATTTGGGTGCAGAGGGCTTTGGTTGCAGCATCCATCGCATTGTTCCTCCGTTCGTAAAAGTATAGGTGTCGAGAAAGCTTAGCCTATGGTAACAAGAAGTATGGTGTTTGTCAATTCAACCCGTCGTTTCATTTACGTTTTAGGGGGTCTTTTGCGGATGGTGGTGCGGATGCGCTCTGATATGAACTGTGGCGAAGCGTCGGGTGCCTCAGGGGGCGTAAGGGTTTTTGGCAGAGGGGGGGCCGGCCGTTTGGGCGCGCTTTTCAAGGTGGTACGGATGCGGGGAGAGGACAGGCTAGGTTCGGGGGCGGCCGGTTGTGCCAACCCAGGATTGCGGAAGGGGGATTGGGGAGACGG
>JAVBSI010000061.1:0-20803 GCA_031556815.1 Eubacteriales bacterium
TTGCGGCCATCGTCAGAGGAAGGATAGTTGGTCCAGATGCTCTCGTTAACCGTGTGGAACTTGTCGGGGCGATACATCAGGGAGAAGCTGGGCACTTCGGTCAGGTAGATCGTAACGGCCTCGGTGTATAGCTCCTTCAGCTGAGCGGGATCAGAGACAGTGGGGATGAGCTTGATCAGCTCATCGATGCGGTCGTTCTTGTAGTGGCCCCAGTTGCCGCTCCAGTTGCCTTCCACGCCGTTGAACTCGCTGCTCAGAAGCATGCGGATACGTCCCCAAGGCATGGCGGGCGTGGCGGAATCGGTCCACATCATGAAGATTTCATAATCGGTCTGCTTTGCCGCGGTCACTACGGTTTGGTACACGGACCACTCCGGGAACTCCGTGGTGATCTCAATGCCAATGTTCTTACCAGCGGCGGCCACAATCTCCATGGAAGCCTGCCAGTCGGTCCAACCGTTGGGGCAGCAGGCGTTGAAGCTAAGCTTCTCGCCATCCAATTCACGCCAGCCGTCGCCATCGCTATCCACGATGCCGGCATCATCCAGCAGCTTCTTGGCGCCTTCGATGTCATTGCCCGCCCATTGCAGGTCTTTCACAGCGTCGTGATCAAAGGTGGCTTGTTCACCGGGGGTGGGGTTCATCAGCGAACGGGGTACATCCGCGAAGGTGGGGCTCTGACCCGTCATCGCGTTCTGGTTGATGGCATCATAATCCACAGCCAGGGCTATCGCTTTGCGCACAGCCACATTGTTCAGAGCGGGTACGTCCATGTTGAACCATGCGGTGGGCATATTGACGCAGATGCCCCAGGGGGCCTGATCCATGTAGGTGGAGATGGGCAGGCCATCCTTCAGCCACAGGTCTTGAACGTTTGCGATGAAAAGCTGTGCGACGTCCACCTCTCCAGCCTTCAAGGCAACCTCGGCGGCGGAGTTGTCAGCATACATTGCATGGCCCAAGTACTTGGGAACAGGAAGCTTGCCCCACATGGAGGCATCCTGGCCCCAGTAGTTGTCGTTGCGAATGAAGATGATCTTCTGGTCGTTGTCAAAATACGGGCCATAGGGACCGGAGAAGGCCACGTCCCTGGCGGGATCTTTCTTCATCTCGCCGGCATCGTTGTTGCAGCGGGCGGCCAGGGTCTCCAACCATGCCTTCTGGGCGATATAGGTATAGGTTAGGAATACGGGGATCTGCAGAGGATTGACGGGGTTTCCGTCATCGGTCAGCTTGCACTTGATCAGCACGGTCTGAGGATCCACGGCCGTGATGGAATCAATGAAGGGGGTAAAGTTTGCGGCCATGGCGTTTTCGATCTTCACGCCTACGTCCCAGGTGGCGACCACGTCGTCAGCGGTAACGGGAGTTCCGTCATTCCACTTGGCGGCAGCCTTGATTTTCACGGTCACCTCGGTCTTGGCGTCATTCCATACATAATCGCCATCCGCCAACAGGGCCGGCATGGACCCATCCATGAAATTGTACATATAGAGGGTCTCAAACATGGGCACACGGCTTCCGCTGGGGCTAGCATTGAGGGCCATGGCGTTGTTCATGTCACTGCTAAGTACGTTGTAGCCATTGATTGCCCCCCATTGTTGACCGGCAAAGTAGAGGGCTTCGTTGCGGGGAATCTCCGCAAGCGTTTCAGCACCTGCTAAGCCAAGACTCAAAGCCAGGGCCAGCACCAGAAAGAGGGCCACGAGTTTTCTGACAGACATATCCGTTTCCTCCCTATGAAATATATTTTATGACCTGCGAGCAGATCATAATTTCAACAACAAAACTCAACACCCCAACATTGTGTCTTTTGAGAAAGTGTGATGCTCACGCTTCAATGGTCGAGAGGAAAAATAGACTTTACATCATACATGTTAACAAAGAACAAAGCCCACTAGCCTTATGGTACACATACATTTTACGATAAAGTACACAAAATTCATTTTTCAATTCAGTTCATTTTATCCTAATGCCAGAGACATGTCAAGCGCTTCGTTTTTGCAAAGAACGCAAAACGCAAATGTATGCGCAAATGACGAGGATGGCCGCCCCAACCCAGCCGGATCCCTCCGCAAAATACACTCCGTTTACACCCAGCCAACCGGCGGCGGACAGCACACAGGCAATGCGAAAAACCAATTCCACAAAGCCAGACAGCATGGGAATCAGCGAGTTGCCCATCCCCTGAACGGCGGCCCTGTGCATGGTAAGCATATAGAGCCCGGGCATGCAAATGGCCATCGCCAAAAGGGCTTGCCGGCCTACGTCTAGAATCATCCCTTGCTGGACGGCATCGGAAGAGGAAACCAGCAAACCAATCAACGGCTTGGCAAACACAACGATGAGCGCTGCAATCGCAATGGACGTGATCATCCCGGCGCTGCGGGCAAAGCGCATGCCGGCCTTGATTCTGGACAGATTTCCAGCGCCTGCATTTTGCCCCACATAGGTTGCCACGGCACCTTCCAGTCCGGCTCCCGCCACTTCCATCAACCCAAAATAACGCCTAGCTGCGGTCATACCTGCCATAAACAAGGTGCCATATCCATTGATGACATTCTGCACTAGCAGTCCGCCTACGGAAATCACTCCATTGCTGAAAGCCACTGGAACGCCCAAGCGGAGAAGTTCCTTGACAGTGGCCAGGTCAAAGGCCCGTTGCTTCCAGGCAAAAAGCTGCTCACGCTGGCTGCGCAAACTCCACAGACAGTAACCCAGGGCAAGGGCCTGGGCGATGACTGTAGCAATCGCCGCCCCCGCGATTCCCATGTGGAAACCGCCCACAAAAAGGAAATCCAAAGCCATATTCGTCAGCCCTGCTACCACCACAGCCCGAAAGGGCGTGCTGCTGTCGCCAAAAGCACGCAAAATGCAACCGGCCAAGTTGTAACCCATCACAACCACTGTACCGCTCAAGAGCCAGTAGAGGTACACCAGCGCGTCCTCCAGCAATTCCGCCGGGGTACGGACAGCCACCAGCACCGGCCTTGCCAGCAACGCGCCGGCAAGGGTCATCAACAGGGCGATGCCTGCGGAAAGCCATAGGCTGGTGGTGCCGGTCTTGCGGATTCCATCCTCGTCCTTCGCACCAAAACGCTGGGCAAACAGAACCCCAAAACCTTGGGAAAACCCAAATACCATGCTAAGCACCATCCAGCTGTAAAAGCTGGTAGCGCCCACCGCCGCAAAGGCCTCCACGCCAATCAAGCGCCCCACCACAAAGCCGTCGGTCAAGCCATAGACCTGCTGAAAAAGATAACTGCCGATAATGGGCAAAGCAAACCGGGTCATCAATGCGGCTGGAGAGCCAAGGGTCATATCCTGTGTTTTGGTCATACTGATCTCCCATCAATCGGGTCTATAGCACTTGCTCCTTTGGGATGCGCTCGCTGAGCACCAGCATGCACAGGGCCAAAACCAGTAAAAACCAAGGCCAAATCCGAAGTGACCACCAACCTGCCAGCAGGCCCAGCAGGGGCGGCAAAAAGGTAGAACCGATGTACGCGCAAGCCATTTGTAGGCCCATGGCTGCCTGGGAGGCCTCTTGGCCAAAGCGTCTGGGAGTCTCATGGATCATGCTGGGATAAAAGGGCGCGCATCCAAGGCCCAGCAACAGCAAGCCACCCAGGCTCCAAGCCGCAGGAAGGGGCAACAGCAGCAGGGTAACGCCAGCCAGGCAGATGATGCAGCTGAGGCGGATCATGGTTGGCCCCTTCACCTTGATGGCAACAAAGCCCGACAGAAGCCGCCCTGCGGTGATACCGCCAAAGTAGCTGGCTGCCCAGGTGGCGGCGGTGGCGGCTTCCACGCCCTTGATCCCCACCATGTAGCTGGCGGCCCAAAGGCCGGCGCCGCTCTCCAGGCCGCAATAGCATAAAAAGGCCAACAGAGCATACGGCATGCCGGGAATGCGCAACACCTCACGGTTGGTGATGAGCTTTGTCTGCCGGCCCAGCTGCTCCTCATGGCTGCGATCCACCTTCTTCCAAAACGGCAATGCAAAGGCCAATATCACAGCAATACCCAGCAGCAGCAAGCCAACAACCAGGTAGCCCTGCCGCCAGCCGCCCTGGCTGCGCATAGCGGCGCCCACCAACATGGGGCTGAGGGTTGCGCCAACACCCCAGAAGCAATGCAGCCAGTTCATGTGCATGGCGGCGTAATGAGTGGCCACGAAGTTGTTCAGCGCTGCGTCAATGGAACCGGCGCCGATGCCCAATGGCACCGCCAGCAAACAGAACCACCCAAAAGACGGCGCGAAAGAATCCCCTATGAGCGCCACTGTCGTAAGCAGCACGCTGACCAGTGTGACCCATCCCGTGCCAAAGCGATGGATCACCCTCGCGCTCATCAGGCTGGAAATGACGGTGCCGCCGCAGACAATCATGGAAAGCACCCCGGCAACGGACAGCGGCATGGCCAGATCCAGCCGCATGATGGGCCAGGCCGATCCCAGCAGCGCATCCGGCAATCCCAGTCCAATAAATGCCAAGTAAATAACCACCAGCAATAGAATCATCGTTTTATGTCTCTCCTATCTTGGCCTTTTGCATGTGAGTTGTACCATTGCATACCCGTTGTAAAGCGGATGTTCTTGCGCCTTATCGGCCAATGTTATAGGCGCTTCGAACGGTCAGACCGCTCAGACTGCCCCGCAATACCCGTACCCGGCGCTGTCCGCCATTCATCTCAAAGAAGTTATCCACCAGCAACAGATCGGGGTCATCGGAACGAATCTCCACAAAGCGGGCAAACGCCTGGGCAGTGACCACGACGGTATCCCCCTCCGACCTAGCTTCCAGGCTGGGGTCGGCAAAGGCAAAGTGCTTGGGGGCGCAAAACAGCACCGTGCCACCGGAAACCCACTGGCCATCCCTCTCCCAGTCATAGCTCACATATTGCGATGTGAGGCTGGCATCAGCAAAATCCATTTTGTCCAGCCAAGTTGCCAACAGCGCAGGCGCGGTGACCTCCTGCCCGCCTTCCCGAATGACACAGGCGGAAGCGTCCCGCAACGCCCAGCGAACCCGGCCCGTCACCGGCTCCAGGGTATCGTTGGTGACGCATAACGTGACGGAGAGTTGCATGGGCGAGGTTCGGAATTCATTGATCTTGGGGTTCTGCGTCACCTCGTTTTCCTCGCAGGCGGACAGCAACACTGGCGCAAAAAAGCGCTTGGCTGCATAGTGCAGCGCCTTCCAGCGCCCATAGTAGTCGATGGACGCCCAGGAGGCCACCGGCCAGCAATCATTTAGCTGCCAAATGATCGCGCCCATGCAACGCCCCCGGAAACGCCGCCAATGCTCCACGCCATAACGGATGGCATCCGCCTGAAGCAGCTGGGAAGCGTACAGCAACGTATCAAAATCATAAGGATACAAATAGGTCTGGGAAAGATAGCTGAGAATCTTACCGTTGGCCGCGCCGTTGCGCTGATGGCGCTCCATGATCCGGGAAAAGATGTTGCGATCCTCCGGCAAGGTGAATTGCTCTACCGTGGCAAGGCTTGGGAAAGACTGAAAGCCGAACTCCGATGCGTAGCGGAAATGGAATTTGCGGTACTCCGTAAAGGGCTTTTCCCCATGCCAGACATCCCAATAATGGGTATCGCCTCGGTTGGGATCGTTGGGGTCGTCCAAGGCGCCGCCGCTGGAAGGGGACGCGGGCCAATAAAAGCGCTGAGGGTCATACTCCTGACAGAGCTGGGGCAAAAGATGCTCAAACATCTTGATATAATCCGCCATGTGGCTAGGGCGACGCGGCCCAAAGGGATTAGGCTGACCAGGGTGCAGCACAGGCAAAAACGCCTCCGCCCGCATGCCCTCATACTGAAACTGCTCCATCTCATTGTTGCCGCACCATAACGCCAAAGAGGCGTGATGACGCAAGCGTTTGATGTTGTCGATGGACTCCTGTCGGATATTCTCCTCAAATTCCAGCGTCAGGTCATAGTAGGCACAGGCATACATGAAATCCTGCCATACCAGCAAGCCCAGCTCATCGCAAATGTCAAAGAAAAAATCGTCAGGATAATAGCCCCCGCCCCAAATGCGGATACAATTGAAATGGGCCAGTTTCGCATCTTCCAGCAAGCGGCGGGTGCGCTGGGGCGTGACCCTGGCAAGCAAATTGTCCTCCGGGATGTAATCTCCGCCCATGGCAAAGATCTTCAGCCCGTTGACCACATGGCAGAATTCCTCGCCCCATTCATCCTTTTGTCGGGAGATATCCAGGGTGCGCAAACCAATGCGACGCTCCCAATAGTCCAGCAGTTGCCCTTCCTTGCGAAGCTCAACCCGAACGGTATACAGGGGCTGCTGCCCATAGCCCGCGGGCCACCACAGCGCGGGATCAACAATTTCAATGTCCAGGCTGCCTGGCTCCAGCGGCGTAAAGGCGATGCCATCCGGCGCGGTCACGCTGGCTGTCAGCTCCAGGTCCTCCTCCGCATAGACGTCTAGCTCCGGTTCCATCACCAGCAGAACCTTTCCCGGCGAATGCTCCTGCAGAACCTGTACCCCATCCAACCGCGCGGTTTCCACGCCCAGCAGGCTGATGCTCCGCCAAATGCCCGCATCGGGCAGACGCGGACCCCAGTCCCAGCCAAACATACAGTGAGCCTTGCGCAAATGTGGATACCCTGGGATTGCGTCCGTGCTGGACCAACCGGGACTTTTTTCCCCTTCCGCCAATGCATATTGAATGGGTGAAAAAAAGGTGACTTCGATGGTGTTTTCCCCTTCGTGGAGCAATGGCCCCACCTCGAACTCCCAAATGCGGTGCATGTTGTCAGTGCGGGCCACCTCCTGCCCATTCAGGCAAATGCGGGCCAGGGTATCCAGTCCCTCACAGCGGAGGATCTGCACGTCCGTGCCCAACAACTCCCGGCTTACCACAAAGCTGCGGCAATACCGGTAGTCTTTCTCCATCAGGGCAAAGGCGACCAGCTCATTCTCCCGAAAAAAGGGATCCTGTAAGCGGCCCGCCGCCAGCAAGTCCATATACACGGAACCAGGTACCACTCCGTCGATCTCCCAATCTTCTCCCACAGCGCCCATACGCCATGCGCCATCCAGCGCCAAGGATTTCATCATCATTCCTCCTTGCTACCAATGCGCAAGCAAACATATCCTGCATTGAGGGGACAGTGATACCATTTCGTATATCATACCGCAAAAAGGATACAACCTCAAGGAGATTTTTGAAAGGGCCCAGGCGCATGGATACACCAGTGCCAAGGGAAGAATGGGGCTGATCTTGGGGCGGCACATATGGCAACCCTCTTATCCGCTTACGATACGCCCATCCAACGGTCGATTGATTGTGTTGTTCCCACCGCCATTGATCGATGGTTCTAAATGGCTTTCACAAATGAAAAGATCCTTTTGAATACACGCCTGGTGGAATCGATCAATTACGAAAGAGTCCTTTTGTCATTTCTTACTTTCTCCCATAGCGCGCAAAGAGAATCGCTCTCGTCCAGCGACTCTCTTTGTATCATGTGGCCGGGGTTGCGGGTATGAATCAACCCAACGTTTCATCCAAAGATACATGTAATCCCGCGACCGTCATGGTACATACCGTTGTTGGGAAATCAACTAACAGCTAGTGAACAGACCTGAGACTTAAGAAAGCTGAACCAAGCTCAAAAAGGCGCTTGCTCCAATGTTTGCCAATGTTACCGAAGTACCGTTCACTCCCAGCGAAATCGCATCACCGGCGTTCAAGGATGTAATCACCTCTGTCGAAACCTCACCGTTGCTTTCCACCACGATATTAAGATGTCCAATCCCCAGATCCACCCCGTTTACTCTGATGCGCAGCCCGCTGGTGATTGCACTTGAACAAACCACACCATAAGCCATCCTGTAGTCGCCGCTGTTTTGGATGACAATCTGCGCGACAGGCGACCCTACAGGGGTTATGTAAAACTTGTAGGGCACCCCCTGTTCGTTAAATATGGGTACCCACTTTATTTCTAAATAATTGGGGATTTCGTTGTGGTTGACAGCGGCATATCTTTTTTAGCTGTTGCGCCGCGCGATAGTTATGCTGTTTCTTCTTTCAACGCGACAGTTTCTTGTATTTCCGAAGCTGGGTTCCCAGGCGCACCATGTTGGGAACGAATGCTTGCAACAGCATGATGAAAAATTTGCCGTAATGGAGCAGGTTCTTCGAAAATCCGAGATGATGAAAAGCACAGTCAGCCAACGCGGAAAAGTGAAGAATGTGGGCAAATGAAATTTGGAATATTGCGGAAAAAGGGATGGATCCAGGTTTGGACTAATCCCTTTTCCCATTTTGTGCCTGCCACCTGCAGTCTATCTGGCTGAAACGAAGGAACGCTTAGCCAGTCCTACAAAAAAACGGCGTGAAATTGGTTTGCATTTCACTCACAAAATCACACCGATTTTTCGCTGTCCTCTCCCACGCATGTAAGCAGAGTATATAACCACTTGCGTCCCTTTCATGCAGGTGAGGCACAGCACACTAGACTTTACCGCGCAAAAGCGTGCGTCATAGGGGCACCCATCCCTTTGGATTCCCCGATAAAGGCAACGTCAAAAGTTTGCCCTTTGAGGCGCCTTCATCAACGCAGCCAAAGTGATGCCCCACCACTTCACTCAACGAGCTTGTTTTGTACCTTGTCAAGCAAAACACCATCCACAACCTCAAATACCTCATTCTTCTTTGCCACAGACAGCTTTACCGACGGACAATCGGCAAAAGCCTGCCCTCCTACGCTGGTTAAGCTTGCGGGAAGGAATACCTTCTTCACCTTACTGCACCACTGGAAAGCCCCTTCGCCGATGCTTGTTACCCCCTCGGGGATGGTCACACCTGTGAGCCCCTTGCACCAGAAAAATGCAAAGTCGCCAATGCTCGTTACACTCTTGGGAATGGCAACGCCACTAAAGCCCTCATAGCCATAGAATGCATTTGCGCCGATGGTCGTCACCAGAATCCCGTCCACATTGGCCGGAATCGCAAGCTTACCCGTTTGTTTCAGCTTGCTTCCCGGGCCAAGAATCATCGCGCTGCCGTCCGTAAGCAACGCATACCGCCACTTGCCGGTGGCATCCGTGATGACGGTGCGTCCTCAGGAACAAAGAATTCATCCACTCTGTGCAGGCTGCCGCCGTCCAGCTTCATCAGATAGTCGGTATCAGGCTCCTTCGACCACTGGTTCCATTGATGAATCAACATCCAATCGCCAGCGACCAAAATGCTGTTTAAATAGCCAGTCCAGTTAAATCCACTGCTACTCTTGCTATGTCCGGCTTCTAAGCCATCACCCAGCACCCTGGGATTGCCGCCGTCCAGATCCGCCCGCATGATGGCGCCCTCACCGGTTTCGATGGCGACCACACCGTAATAGAGGGTCCCTTCACCGTTGGGCATGTCGTTTTCCCAATGGCCCACATACAGGTAGTTATGGTACGCCCAGGTACCCTGGTCGTTGCGCTTGCCATTGGCGTCGTATTCGCCTTCATAGGTGCCTTGATAGGTTTCTTTTTCTGCGCCGTAAGCAATGAACGGGAACGCGAAAATGATGGATGCGGCCAACGCCGCCGAAAGGAATGCCGCGATGAAGCGTTTCATCGTACGTACCATGGACCTTCTCCCCTCAGAATGTCATCTGCTCAACGGGCTTGTCGGTTGATTAGCCCGCCATCCTGATCCCTTTTTAGCAGACACGTTGAAAGCCATTCTTCTCTACGCAGTCAGATGGTTATTTCGTCGTCTCAAACCAAATCATTCCTGCCGAGTTTGGCAGGGCGAGCGTTCCATCCTCGAGTATCAAAAGCCGATTTTCCGCTTGAACCCCAGCGGACTCACTGATAAACACATACTCATATCCATCCAGCTCACCATCGTACACTTCCAAGAGCTCGCCTTGGCTTTCGCTTGTTGAGATCAACTTCACCTGGGTTCCGGTGATAATCATCTTCATTTCAGTGTCCAGTTCTGCGGGCGTCGCCTCCATGCCCAACAGCTTCATAAACGTCGCAATCCAGGCGCCCTCAAAATCCTCCAGCGTGACGTCGGTTCGAGCTGGTGGCTTTATCATTGGGCGGACGAATACCAAGCCCATTTCATCATTTTCCATGTAAAGCTTACCGTCCTTCAATGCGTACTCCACCTGCTTGTCAGCAAAATTTGTGACGATACCACCGTCGCACACTTCCCAGGTTCCCGCTACCGCATTGCCATTAGTCACCATCACACCACCGCCGGATTCATCCAGCGTCATCGATGCCTCCATTCCAAACATCCCCGGGGGAAATTCCTTCCCCTTTGCAGCAACAGCGTTCAAAGCCCACCCCCCGATATAGGTCTGACTGTCATCTGCTATCGCTACCGATAAGGCAGCGAAAACGAGCATAACGACCATAACTGGCGCCAAGAAAACCAATAGGTTCTTCTTGGATAGCGTTTTCTTCATCGTAAAAATGCCTCCTCATGTTTTTTACGCGCACAGCGCGATGGAATACTCACCGCATCAATCAACAACCCTATTTCGCACCATATCAAACAGCACACCGTCCACAACCTCAAACACCTCATTCTTCTTTGCCACAGACAACTTCACCGACGGGCAATCCGCGAAGGCTTGGGGTCCCACGCTTGTTAAGCTGGCGGGGAGAGATACTTTCTTTGCCTTGACGCACCACCCAAAGGCCCCTTCGCCGATGTGGGTCACGCCCTCCGGGATGGTCACGCCGGTGAGGCCCTTGCAGAAGAAGAACGCATAGTCGCCGATGGTTGTCACACCTTTGGGTATCGTCACGCCGGTGAAGCTGTCGCAACCATAGAAGGCATTCGCGCCGATTGCAGTCACCGGGATTTGATCCACCGCCTTGGGGATGGCCAGCTTGCCCGTTTGTTTCAGTTTGCTTCCCGGTCCTAGAATCATCGTGCTGCCGTCCGTAAGCAGCTCATACCGCCACTTACCGGTGGAATCCGTCATGCCGGGGGCACCCTCTGGCACATAAGGCTCGCCCAGCCTGTGTAGGCCGCTACCATCCAGGCGCATCAGGAAATGCGAGGATGTTTTTTCCTCGTACTGTTCAAACATCATCCAATTACCGGCGATTGAGATGCTTGCTACGGTATAGAGTCCGTCAACAAGCACCGTGGGACTGCTGCCGTCATGATTTACGCGGACGATTTCCCATGTCTTTTCTCCTGGGTCGTTCCCGGCATAATAAAGGCAATCGTCGGTCACATGCAAAGCGTTGATCACATACCCCGCAGGGCACGATACGACTGGAACGGGATTTTCCGCAAGATCTGGATCGACACTGACCACGTGGTATCCCACCGATTTTTCGTTTTCAATCTGCTCTTCCGCGTAATAAATCCTTCCGCCTACAACCTGCGGGGATACAATGTGTTTCCCGAAAGAGCCGTTCCAGATGGAATACACCTGCGCCTTTCCCGACCCGTCGGTTTTCGCGCGGACGATTTCGTTGTAACCGCTATTCCAATCGTTGCCCTGGCGATATACATACACCCAATCCGCATCCGCGGCGATGATTTGGCCCCGATCGAAAAGCTCCTCGGGATGCTCGCGACCGCCAAGCACCGTAAGGCTTGTGTAGTCCAACGATATTTTGAGCACATCCGCGGGATATCCCACCAATTGATACACCCACCCATCGACAACCAACCCCTGGCCAACTTCAATATCACCGCCATTGTCTGATGTGCGCAAAAAGTAAGCCTCGTCCCGTGTGAATTGCGGATCGTCTGCCCGCATTTTATAAGGATAGCCCGCGTAGAGCCAATCGCCGATCACCTGAAATTCCGGGCCCCAATACTCGGTTCGGGTCGCATAGTCGTTGTTGTGCTCGAATATCTTCATCCTTTGTGAACCATCGGTCCGCATTTTATAGACGGTGGTCAAGTCATCCTTCCGCGCAGACATAAATATCCAGTCGCCCAACGCAGCCATGCCACCGCCATTGGCAAGGTTTCCAGGTGTGACGCTAACACCGGTACTTTCCATTTTTGTCAGTGGCGCAAAGTCTACCTTACCATTGGGATACCGCTGATATAGATCCCACGGCGCGCCAACCTCAGCGTCCATTTCTGAAAGGTACAAGGCATACCACGGCGGCAGTTGCCCCATGGGCATGTGCCAGCCAAAACTAACGACCCTTGCGTTGGCGGCCAGGGTATAGGGCCACTGCGCCGAAAGCATGCCTTCATGCACATTGCCATATTGCACGACCAGCGGAGTGTCTTCATTGAAGTAGGTGGCCTCCGCAGCGCCGTTTAGGGCCCCATCCCTCCAATGGCCCCGCACCATCACATCGCGCTGCCAGGTAATCTCCGTCGTTTCAGAATCCCTGTAGACGCGGCGCACGTACAGGGTCCCCTGACCGTTTGGCATGTCGTTTTGCCACTGGCCCACATACAGCAGGTTGTTGTATGCCCAGGTGCCCTGTCCGCTGCGCAGGCCATTGGCATCCCTCTCGCCTTCATAATCGCCCTCCTCGTCGGTGCCGACAGCATCGGCGGCGGCAGAATCAGGAGCAACCGCCGCAATCAGATGGGCGTAGGCCCAGGGGGGGAGGGCAATGTCCCTTGGCTCCGGCGGGTCATTTTCGGGAATGGCATCAAGCTCATCCGCCCATGGCGGCACCCCGGCGACCAAAACCCCTTTATCATGAAGCCTGCCAATCTCAAAAAATTCTTCCACGTTGTAGTCGGCGAGCAGAGCAGCGGTTGTTTCGATTACGGCCTTCTTTTCCGCTTCGCTACCCGATGAAAAAAAATCCAGCAATAGGCCTTCCGCCTCTACATCGATGCGGGCGGCGGCGTCCGCTACCTTTGCCTGTATTTCTTCTTCGGCAACGCCTTCCTCTGCCATCGCTTTCGCCTCCGCGTTGGCGTTGGTTATCCTCTCTTCTATTGTCGCAACAATCTCTTTGCCCGTGCCGCCGACCTCCCTGGCTATCATAAGCGCCGCCGTCTGATCAATGCGGCTCATGCCCTGTGCCGCTGTAGACCGGGGGCTTCGGCCCTGTTCAACCTCAGTATAGAAAACAGTTTCTTCGCCGTCGGCGCTATGATCGGATAGAAGGATCGGGCCCTCAGCGCAGCCGTCCACCCACTGGCCCTGAATTACAGTTGCACGGTTGGGGAAATCCGGGTACTGGTAGCCTTCATACAGCGTGCCTTTGCCATTGGGCATGTCGTTGTCCCATTGCCCCACATAGCGGAAATTATGATACGTCCATGTGCCCTGTCCGCTGCGCTTGCCGCTTGCATCATACTCACCTTCATAGGTGCCCTCATAGCGGGCCAGGGCCTCGGCCTCGGCTTTTGCCTCGGCGATGACAGCCAGAAACGCATCGGTATCCCATGCCGCTACATCTAAAGATTCTAAAGCCGACAGGCTGGCCGATGAGTCCAGTTCCACCCGCGCCCACGGCGGAACGCCGCCCCACAGCTGTTCTTTGTAAACGGGCGATTCCACCGCCTCCTTAATGGTGCCATCCTCTCTGCGCCAGACACCGTAAAAAGACGTGTCCTCCGGCACAAAACCCTTGGCGACGTTGCCATAATACACATTGGAACTGACCCTGTCGCCGTTCCAATAATAACTTGCCGTCCAGATAGGGCCATCGGCAAAGCCATCTACCCAATGACCCTGCACAACGTCTACCGCGTTCCCCGTCCCGTCGTCAAATACCCAGCTTTCGTATAGCGTCCCCTGCCCGTTGGGCATGTCGTTATCCCATTGGCCCACATAGCGGAAATTATGATACGTCCATGTGCCCTGTCCGCTGCGCTTGCCGGCAGCGTCATACTCGCCTTCATAGGTGCCGTCATAGCGCGCCAGGGCCTCGGCCTCGGCTTTCGCCTCGGCGATGGCAGCCAGAAACGCATCGGTATCCCATGCCGCTACATCTAAAGATTCTAAAGCCGGCGGGCTGGCCGATGGGTCCAGTTCCACCCGCGCCCACGGCGGAACGCCGCCCAACAGCTGTCCTTTGGAAACGGGCGATTCCACCGCCTCCTTAATGGTGCCATCCTCTCTGCGCCAAACACCGTAAAAAGACGTGTCCTCCGGCACAAAACCCTCGGCGACGTTGCCATAATACACATTGGAACTCACCCTGTCGCCGTCCCAATAATAACTTGCCATCCAGATGGGGCCATCGGCAAAGCCATCTACCCAATGACCCTGCACAACGTCTACCGCGTTCCCCGTCCCGTCGTCAAATACCCAGCTTTCATATAGCGTCCCCTGCCCGTTGGGCATGTCATTTTCCCATTGGCCCTCATACACAAAATTTTGGCACGTCCACCTACCCTGCCCGCTGCGCTTGCCGCTAGAATCGTATTCGCCTTCGTAAGTGCCTTCGGAGATTTGGGTTTCGCTGCCGAGGGCGGCCAAAGGGAGTGCCAGTACCAACAAAATCACTGCCAGAAAACCCGCAAGCATGCGCTTCATCCATCATTTCCTCCTTCATTCGTCACTCCACAATGAGGTTTTGTACCTTGTCAAACAAAGCCCCGTCCCTGATCTCGAAGGTTTCATTCTTCTTTGCCACGGAAAGGCTTACATCCGGGCAATTGGTGAATACTCCCGTGCCGATGCTGGTTAAGCTGGCGGGCAGGGACACTTTCTTGATGCCCTCGCACCACCCAAAGGCCCCCTCGCCGATGCTGGTCACGCCCTCCGGGATGGCAACGCCTGTCAGCCCTTTGCAAAAGAAGAAAGCAAAGTCGCCAATACTGGTCACGCTTTTGGGAATGGTAACGCTACTGAAGCCATCGCAGCCATAGAAAGCGTTTGCACCGATGGCTGTCACTGGGATTTTGTCTATTTGGGTCGGGATGGCCAGCTTGCCTGTTTGTTTCAGTTTGCTTCCCGATCCTAGAATCATCGCGCTGCCATCCGGGAGTAGCTCATACCGCCACTTGCCGGTGGAATCGGTAATGCCGGGGGCATCCTCTGGCACATAAGGCTCGCCCAGCTTGTGCAAGCCGGTACCGTCAAGGCGCATGAGGTACGGCGTGGGCACATCTTTCACAAAGCCCTTTATCAACATCCAGTCGCCCGCGATGGTGTAATCAAACAGCGTGCCCTCAAAGCCATCGGCCAATTTCAGCGGATCGCTGCCATCCAGGTTCATCCGGGTGATAGCCGCAAGCATCTTATCTTTTTGCGGATACATGTTGCTGTAGTAGATATAATCGTTCGTAGCGTGGAAAGAAGTGATCATTTGTGTAACGGACTTTTCCAGAATCGTAATCGGTTTTTGCGCAAAATCCAAATCGACGCTTTGCAGGGCGAAAGTACCCTCATCGCGCAGGGGGGTAATGAAAAACAGCTTTCCACCTGCGATGTGCGCCTCAGTGACGTCGGAAAACTGCTCGGGAAGCATATACGTGAAAGCCTCTCCCGATCCGTCATTTTTCACTTTGGTGATTTCACCGAAATACCCGGACAGCTTCTCATCGATGACGGTCTGGTATCCCGTGGTATATACATACACCCAATCGTTATCGGCAAAAAGAACCGTCATTGTATAGTAGGCACAGCTATCATATTGGGTCAGTATGCCTAGCGTCGTTTCATCCGACCCGTCCAGCCTGGTTCTGACCGCCACCTTCCTTCCCTGTCCGTTTTCGGTGGCCGTTCTGAATGTGTAGTCCCACCCATTTTTCAAATACACCTGGGGGAAAGCGTCTTCAGTGGGCGTGAGCGCAACGTCGTTGCGCTGCGCTTTATAAACTTGTTCCTGGTACTCTCCTGTGGGGGAATCTGCAACTGGCGTGGCAATGCCCGTATACAGCCAGTCGCCAACCACCTGCAAGGGGAAGAGAATTTCTCCCTTCGCAAGCTCGGCCATCTTAAGCATGACGGAGCCGTCGGCGCTCATTTTGAATAGAGTGAACATGCCGTCCTTATCAGCAACGCGCAAGAATATCCATTCGCCCAGCTCGGCCATGCCATAGGCGCCGCGCATGGCCAAGTTCCCCTCTGTGTTCCCTGTGCCCAGGAACACGGGCTCGCCAAGGGGCGTCGGGGCTTTCCAACCCTCCCACTCCAATGGCAATTGTGTGCTCTTCACCGCGCTGTGCGCATCCTCCGCCTCGGCAACCGGCTGCGGGGGCATGGACCCGTCTGGCAGAAGCGTGATATCCACCAGCTTTTTCTGCTCCGAAAAATCCGTACGGATCAGAATCCATTCTCCGGTGTTTTCCCCAGTGCCAATGTACGACCTGAGATACAGCCAGTCGTACGCGGCGTGGAACCTCATGGGATATTCCGGTGGCCTCTTGCCAATGGTGTAGCGCTCCGTTTTGGCAAATAGCTCCTCCTGGGATACACCGGCCACCAGGTCTTCGATCCGCAGTTTGCCGATATAGATATCGCCAGTGTTGTAGAACGGATTGTCCACCATTCCCCCATACCGCAACCCATCGCAGATGAAATAGAAACACCCGTCGTGGGCGACCAGATCCATGATGCCGTCATAGTATCCTGGGATTAAGACCTCGGCTTTTCCCTTCCCTTCGCCGTCCAGCCGCCTGCGCATCAAAATACTTTCGTAAGGCTCTATATAGTACACATAGTCACCGACATAGCTGCCCTTAAAGGTTCCCTGCCATATCTCGCCATTGGGCACCACAACGCTGTTCCCGGAACCGTCCAGCCTGACCCTGAACACTCTTCCGTCGTTGCGGCCCATAAAATCTTTGCCTGACAGATAGTAGACCCATTCATCGTCGGCATATAGGAGCTCATACTCCTGTTTTGGCAACTCCATGATCACGGTTTTCCCGGTCAGGTAAGGGTTGTCGTCCATATAGGCCAGCTTGTATTGGTATTCATCGTAACTATCCCCGGTTCGCTCCAGATACACGACTTTTCCACGGGTTCGGATACCACCGAGACCGTCGATCGTTTGATCCGTTTCATAATCGAGATACCAGGTTTTCAACGGTGGATAATTAGGATCATAGTCCATCAGATGCGCAGCGGAACCATCCGCCGCGATTTTGATTCTCCCTGAGTTCTCCATATATCTCGCAACATCCGTAAGCCAAACCCATCCGTCCTGAACGATCAGCTCACGGTTGTCACCAACAGCAGCGAGCCAATTGCTGCCGTACTCCCCCACCGTCCTGCCTTTGGGTTCGTCCTCAAAGTTTCTGCCCACAGGGGCGGGAGCAGCGTTATACGCTACATCCGCCCAGGGGAGGACACCAGCCATGAAGTCCGCAGCGCGTACCTCCAGGGCGTTTTTTTCTTCCGTATGGTCGTACAGGGTCTCATCCTGAAGGGGGTGCCCGTCCTTTACTTCGATTTGATACGCACGGGCTTCCGTGTAATTCGGGGACGCCCGTCCCGTGGCTCCATATTCGTACTCGTCCAGTTCGTTGTAGGTAATCATGCCGTTGGCCAGGCCGTTCACCCAGTTCCCCTGAACAATGCATACCACACCGCTGTAATCGTCCCGCTGTCGGTACAAAATGCCCTCGCCGTTAGGCATATCGTTTTCCCATTGCCCCTCGTAGCGGAAATTGTGGTGCTCCCATATGCCGAATCCGCTGCGCTTGCCGTCAGCGTCGTACTCACCTTCGTAGCGCTCTGTTTGAACAGCCCGTCCCGATTGTTCCAGCCTGTAGGCTCGCGTTGCTTCTTTCAGAGAATCCGCCAACTCCCAAGACGGCAGCAAAATGGACCCGTGGGTCGGCGGAAAAAAGTTCTCCACCACATACGGCGACTCATCGTAGTAATACGTACCCTCTGCCCACGGAGGTACGGCGGCATACAGCTTTTTGCTGACACTGTCCGTATACCATTCGGTGATCTCTTCGCCCTGCCTGCTCACCGCCCTGAGGGTTGTGGAGATGACCGGGCAGCCTTTCTTCATCTCGGGAATAAGCATCACGCTGCTTACGCCTTGCTCATATTGTATGTAGAACAGCGCTTCGCCCTCTGCGTACCCGTCCACCCAATGGCTCTGGGTGACCACGCCCACATCCTGCTGCCCATTCCAATTATAATCAAGACCGCTATACAGCACGCCTTCACCATTGGGCAAGTCATTTTCCCATTGCCCTTCATAGCGGTGGTTGTAGTGGGTCCACACACCGTAGCCGCTGCGCTTGCCGTCAGTATCGTACTCGCCTTCATAATGCTCGATCTGTACCGTGCGGTCATCCGGCAGCATGTTCGTCCAGCCCTCGTAGCCCATGAAGCCTCCGGCGGCGCTTTGGGTTGTTTCTCCCATATACGCCGTCATGCTCCAGGAAGGCAACGCAATGGCCCCGGCCATTGGCGGATAGAAATTTTTATTGGCATATGCGAGCTCAAAATAATGCTCGCCCACCGCCCAGGGCGGCACACCGGCATACACCGCGTCCGGGCGCAGGTGGAATTTGTGCTCACCGGTGATCTGCTCACCCTGTATGCTGACTCCCGTTACATCGAACTCCCCCTGCGAATAGCCATTTTTCAAGCTGAGCAGCCACACGCTGCCATCGCCCCAGAACTCTTCGCCGTCCCCATAATGCCAGGACCAAAGCACCTCGCCGTCCGCGTAGCCGTCCACCCAGTTTCCCTGGGCAACGACGCCCGTGTCCCATTTACCGTCCCCGTCAAAGTCGTAACCGCTGTACAGCACGCCCTCGCCGTTGGGCTTATCGTTTGCCCATTGCCCTTCATAGCGGTGGTTGAGGTAGGTCCAAACGCCGTAGCCACTGCGCTGGCCGTCGGCATCGCGCTCTCCCTCGTAGGTGCCGGAATACGAGTTTTCGTCGATGTCCTGCGCATTGGGATTGTTGCCTGGCGGTACATATGCTCCTCCATAAATGAGGGTGTCCTCCGGCGCGTCCGGGCCGTCGTAAGACAAGGCGTAGGCGCCGTCCGCCTCGATTCTGATCCACAGCGTCTTCAATTCGATCGGGATATCTGCCGTTCCTATGGCACCGTCGTTGGCGGTGATGCATATGCCCTCGGTTGAGCCGGGAACGCTGATGGAGTACCAGCCGTCCGGGCTGGTCTCCAGCCTGGGCCCTGGCCAGTCACCCGGAAGAACGGAGCCTTCACCGTCCCACGCCCAGACGGCAGGCTCTTTCCAGGATGCGTCTACCCATACGTGAATGGTGAAAGACTCTCCAGCAGCGTTGCCGGTTGCCATCAAAAGCCCCATCGCTATAGCCAGCGTAAGAATTGTCATCAATAACCCTGTAAGCATACGCCTCATGATTCGTTTCCTCCTCGTCATGTATGTGACCAATCCGCAGGTCAGCCGATTCACTCCACAACCAGATTTTGTACCTTCTCAAACAATGCACCTTCTACAACTTCAAACACTTCATTTTTCTTCGCTACGGAAAAGCTGGCATCCATACAATGGGCAAACGCCCCTGTGCCGAGGGTGGTTAGGCTGGCCGGCAGGGACACTTTCTTGATTTTGCTGCACCACTGAAACGCACCTTTGCCGATGCTCGTTACCCCTTCGGGGATGGCTGCACCAGTAAGCCCCTTGCAAAAGAAGAATGCATAGTCCCCGATGCTGGTTACGCCCTTGGGAATGGTAGCGCCGGTGAATCCATCGCAGCCATAGAAGGCATTCTCGCCGATGGCCGTTACTGGTACTTTATCCACCTTGGTCGGAATAGAGAGCTTGCCCGTTTGTTTCAGCTTACTTCCCGGCCCCAGGATACAAGCGGTGCCGTCCGGCAGCAGCTCATACCGCCATTTGCCAGAAGAATCCGTGATGCCAGGGGCGTCATGGGGAACAAAGGGCTCGCCCAGCTTGTGCAGGTCACTGCCGTCCAGGCGCATGAGGTACCAAGTGGTCAGATCCTCGAGCTTTTTTGCGTTTGCGTTGCTTTTGCCAAACATCATCCAGTCGCCGGCGATGAAAATCTGTCCCAAACCGCCGATCCAGTGAAATCCGGATACCGCTGTATGGTGTCCGGTGTCCAGCCCGGTGGCCAACACCGTTGGATTTCCGCCGTCCAGGCCAGCCCTCATCATAGCACCCTGTCCATTTGAAATTGTTACCATACCATAATAGATGGAGTCTTCCGTTACATTGAACCCAGTAATACGCTGCTCTTCGCTGCGGGGGATTAAGGTGATGGGGTCTTCCTCAAAATTGAGGTCAACACTGTGAAGGCTGGATTCGACCCGGGAATGGGTTACATAATAGGTTTCCATATAGTACATCCTGCCACCCGCAATCTGCGGAGATTTGTTATCAGAAACCCCTCCTCGGGTGCCTACGCCTTCCCGGAAAAGGTGGATTTCCACCTCACCTGAACCATCGTTTTTGATTTTAGTGAGTTGGCTGACCTGGCTTTCCTCGCTGCTGGCAGCAAACTCATTCGTGTCGTAATAATATATCCAATCCTCATCAACAAACATGATATGGCTTTCTGTTTGTCGGTCTACAATTCTCCTATCCAGCTTGTAGCTGGCCTCTATCCTCTGCGAACCGTCCAGCTTGGTTTTCCTGATTACAGGCGTGCTTTCATCGGGAGTGTATCCTGTTCCGTACTCCCAATCGTCAAGCACCAGACCTTCAATATACTCGTCTCCTTCCACGTATGTGAATTCCACATCGTCAGCCTGCATCTTACAGGGCCAGCCCATATACAACCAATCACCGACCACCTGCAAAGGTAACCCAAGTCCTGAGTAATCGCCCTCTTTTCCATACCCGCCCTCGTATAATTGGGTTATCTGTGAACCGTCGCCGCGCATTTTGTATACGACGAATATATAATCGCCCTGCTTGGTGTACTTCCCGTTGCG
>JAVBSI010000048.1:0-47436 GCA_031556815.1 Eubacteriales bacterium
GTGTGGACTTGCCTGAACCGTTCTCCCCCACCACACATAGAAAATCCCCCTGCTCCACCCGCAAGGATAGATCCTCTACCACTGGCCTGCCCTCGTAAGAGAAGGTCACATTTTCACAGCAAAGCAGGGCCATCAGTTCAGCGCCTCCCTCAGGGCGGCCGCGTTCCCCTCCATCAAGGAAAGATAGGTGACGCCTTTATCCATCTCAGCCTGGCTCACATTGTGGCAAGAGTGCATGAGCATCGTCCTGGCGCCGGTCTCCTCCGCCAGGATATCCGCGGTTTTGTGGTTGGAAAACTCGATATAAAACACCACAGGGATCTGCTCCGCTTGGATTTCGCCAATCAGCGAGACCAAGGTCTGTGCGCTGGGCTCGCTGTCCTCGCTGCAACCTGGAAAGGCCGCGTCGTAGGAAAGTCCATAGGCATCCGCAAAATAGCGGAAGGGAAAGCGATCCCCAAAAATGATCTTTTGACGAAGGCCTTTGCCAACGATATCGGCAAAGGTTGCGTCCAACGCATCCAATTTGACTTGGTACTCGGCTTGGTTGTGGGCGATCAAGGCATCCATGTTGTCCGAAGGGCAAAGCCTTTGCAGCTCTTGCGACATTTGCAGAACGATCTGCTTGGCGTTGCGGGGAGAAGTCCACACATGCTCGTCCATCTGCGGCCCGTGATCCACATCGCTCAAATGCTCATGCGCCATGCTGGCGGAATGCTGCTCCTCTTTCAGCGTTACGCAGTTCATCATGGCCATGGCAAAAGGCGCATCCTCCCCCAGGGACGCCAGGATCTCTTTTACCCAATGCTCGCTTTCGCCGCCCACATAGACCAGCAGATCTGCGCCCTGCAATGCCAAAACATCCTGGGGGGTCGGCTCGAAGGTGTGGCTTTCCACTCCAGGAGGCAGCAACAGGCGCACATCCGCCAGATCTCCCACCAAGGCGTGGGCAAAATCATAGGCAGGAAACACTGTGGCGATAATGCTGAGCCGGTCCCCTGTGGGCAACGCCTGTGCATGGCAGGGCGCTGCCACGCACGAAAACCACAGCCCGCATACCAAAGTCAATAGGATCTTTCGCATGGATTGTCCTCCGTCGATTGATCAGTCTGTTTGTCCGCGCAGGCTTGGCAAAACCCCACCAGCACAGTTTGCCCCTCATTCAATACAAAGCCATGATGGATGGCGATATGTCTGCAAAATTCTGTTACTTCCTGACAATCCATATGGGCCAGCTCCCCACAGGCACTGCAACGGATATGCAGGTGGTTATCCCTACAGGGGTTGAACTGATAGCAAGCGGCATCCCCGCTGCCTGCCGGTACGTACCGCCGCAGCACCCCCGTCTCACAAAGCCTGGCAACGGCTCGGTATACGGTAGTCTTCCCTACCTCCAGGTGCAAGCCCTGCAGGTGCAGGTATGCTTCCTCTGCGGTGAAGCAGAGGTCCTGTTGCGCTTCAAAAAAAGCAAGCACCGCTTTTTGTTGCTTGGTTTGATAAGGGCCGCGCTCCTGCATAGGCTCGCCTCCGAAATTGAAACTGAAAACCGTTTTCAATAATAACCCTTGAGCACTGATCTGTCAAGCCAAACCCTTTTTCACTCCAATGAAAAAGAGCGAAGGTCTCCCTTCCTCTTCCATGCTATGATTCTCCCTTGAGTAACTCCGCGATGACTTCCGCTTCCTCCATTACTTTTTGAACCTTGCCGCTGTGTGGTTCCAGCCAAATGAGATAGTGAAAGTTTGCCGGAGGCAAAGCCAGCCAGAGTTTCAGCAGCTCCTGACGGGATATTCCCACAGGGCAAGCGATGCCATCTACCTTCCAGCTTCCGCCCCGATGCAGCTTGTGCTGAATGTGCAGGCTTTCCTCCACCAATCGCATGGAAGACGTGAGGTAGCTCTGCCGGGCCGCATAGCAAAGATAGGGCCCAGCCATGATCAAGGTGATGTTCACATGTCCCTGCCACGCCCCATAGGCTGCCAAGCCCAGCAGACCAAGGCCCAGTGCCGCCCCCGCTACCATCAACCCCTTGCGCAACCTCTGCCCAAAGGAGAACCGATCGCCAAGAGCCGCCAATACCTGTCCCCCGTCCATGGGAAGCGCCGGCAAAGCGTTCCAAAACGCCAACCACAAGCTCACCCTGCCCAGTGTTGCCCAGAAAGCGTCTGCCTCTGCGCTGCCCATGCCCCAACGGCAGGCCAGTCCCACCATCAGGCTGCCCAAAACGCCCGCCGCTGCGATGTATGCCCGATGCATGCTGGGTAAAGCTTGAAAGCCATCCACCTCCATCATGCCGCCAAAAGGGGTCAACTCCAGCCTGTGTAAGGGCGCTTTCAGCACCGCCACCGCAACCAAATGGAATGCTTCATGCAAAATCAAAGCCAGCAGCAGGCATGCGGCCGTCTCCGCTTGCCCTACCAGCACGGCAAAAACAAGCAGCAACAGCCCGGCCCAATGTACTCGCAATGTAAATTGTCTGGTTTTGATGATGTCCACTCAATATTCCGGGCTTTTCAGCTTTCCCTGCGGATCAATGGAGCGCCCGTCCCTGCGCAGCTCAAAGGCCAGTGGTTTGCCCTGCTGCACCACCGCGATGATATCCCCCTCGAACACATAATCTCCCACGTCCATGTAGCAGGCGGCCAGGTTTCCATACAGAGTCTCGGTGTTATCGTCATGGCGCAGGCGTACGATGACCTCCTCGTCCAGCCCATGGGCGATGGACATGATCTCCCCGTTGGCCGCGGCCCGCACGTCCGTGACCGTGCCTTGCAGCTCCAGGTAGGGTTCCGCCTGGCTCCAAGCATGCACCACATCGCCACCCATGGGGGCCAACACAGTAACGGTTTCCTGCTCGTTCCAAACGCCCTGTACGCTGTTGGGCAACAAATTGCTCACAAAACTCAGCTTACCCAGGCTCTCATCCCATTCCATATTCATGTTGGATTGCAGGGCGGCAAACACGCTCTGGGTGGGCGTTCCCTCCAGGTTCCGTACGGCCACGATGACCAGCAGTAGGGCGCCCGCCACAGCCACATTGCGCAGCAGATTGTCCAGCTGGATCCAACGGATGCCACCTCTGGGCTTTACCGAGCAATCCGTCAGGGTGGCGGTATCGCTGGGGGTAAAGCGAGGCCGGGATGCCTGGTTGGGGCTGCCCGACGGCGGCCATTCCAGGCCTGTTTTCACCCGCAAGTTGCGCACGCGGGTCGGTTCTTGATACGGCAAAGGAAATCCCTCCTTTGTGCTATTGTATGCAACGGCGTTGGGAGGGATGAATAAGGATGCCGTATGGGACCATTTTCTTACCGGAGCAGTCCCTTGCGCCGCATCGCTTCCAGGGTGCGCAGCAGCGCCAGCTTGCCATGGCTGTAGGTAAGCCCGCCCTGCAAATACACCGCATAGGGCTCCCGCATGGGGGCGTCCGCGCTGAGCTCGATGGAGGCTCCGGCCACAAAGGTACCCGCCGCCATGATCACCTGATGCTGATAGCCAGGCATGTCCCAGGGCTCGGGCAGAGCCATGCTGTCGATGGGTGATGCAGCCTGAATGCCCTGACAAAAGGCGATCAGCCGCTGAGGGTCGCCCATTTCAATGGCTTGGATGATGTCGGAGCGGGGATCCGCCGCATTGGGCGTGGTTTTGAAGCCCAGATCCTCAAACAGCGCCGCGGCCAGCGTGGCAATCTTCACCGCCTGTGCTACCCCATGAGGTGCCATGAACAGGCCCTGGTAAAATGGCTGATAGCTTCCCGCATAGCTGCCCACCTCCCGGCCGATGCCCGGGGCAGTGAGGCGTGTGCTGATGCGGTCAATGAGCGTCGCCGACCCTACAATATAGCCGCCCGTGGGGGCCAGCCCGCCGCCGGGGTTTTTGATGAGGCTGCCCACGCACAGATCCGCTCCATAATGGGTGGGTTCCTGGGCGCACACGAACTCGCCATAGCAGTTATCTACCAACAAAATAGCGCCGGGAAATCGGGCATGCAACATGTCCGCCAGGGCTTTCATCTCCTGGGGCATAAGCGAGCGCCGGATGGAATAGCCCCGGCTGCGCTGCACAGCCACCAGGCGGGTGGTCTCCCCCACGGCCGTTTCGATGGCGGCCAAATCCAATTTCCCGTCTGCGGTCAATTCCACCTGGTCATAGACAATGCCCATTTCCCGCAAAGAGCCGGGCGCGTCTTTTTGCGAAATGCCAATCACGCCGTCCAGGGTGTCATAGGGCGTACCGGTCACGGAAAGCATGCGGTCCCCAGGGCGCAACAGGCCGAACAAACAAAGCGCCAGCGCATGCGTGCCCGAAGCAATCTGTGGCCTGACGATGGCGGCCTCCGTCCCAAATAAGCTGGCGAAGATCCCTTCCAGCGTGTCCCGCCCGATGTCGTCATAGCCATAACCCGTGGTGGGGGCAAAGTGCCGCGCCGCAACCCCGTGAGCCGCAAAGGCGTCCAACACCCGCCCGGTATGGATCAGTTCGATTTCCTCCGCCAGCTCAAAGGCCTCCTGGCAGCGCTTTTCCGCCTCCTGGATTTGCTTATTCATCATCGTTCTCCTATTGACGGTGTTTTTCCCAAAACGAGTGGGCATCGGCCACGGCCTTGGCGGTCGCATCTCTCTGGCCCATGTCCAGCCAACGAATGCCCTCCACCTTGCTAAACCACGTCCATTGGCGCTTAACATAGCGGCGGGTATTGCGCTTCATCAGCTCCACCGCGTCCTCCTTGGACAGATGCCCCCGAAGCATGGGCACCAGCTCCTTGTAGCCTATGCCCTGCATGGATTGACAGCCCTGATCCACTCCACTTTGCAAAAGGCTCTCCACCTCCTGCGCCAGCCCCTGGGTCATCATGGCATCCACTCGCTGGTTGACCCGCAGGTACAGGGTTTCCCTTTCCAGCGTAGCCCCCAGTAGTCCAAAGACAAAATCTCTTTCCTCCACAGATTCATTGTGCTGGCTCATGGGCTTACCCATGGCTTCAAAGACCTCCAAAGCGCGGATCACCCGCCGCAAATCATGGGGATGCAACCGCTCCGCAGCCTGGGGATCCACTTGGGCTAGCATGGCATGCAGGCGGGCATGCCCCTCCGGTTCGCCTGCAATGCGATGGAGACTTTCCCGCAGTTCCTCGTTGCCCGTAGCGCCGCCCAGAGGAAGCCCTTCCAATAAGGCTTTCAGATACAGGCCTGTTCCCCCCACCAGCAGGGGCACCTTTCCCCGTAGGCCCACAGCCCGCAAAAGAGGCTTGACCATATCCACATATTGGGCTACGGAAAAAGCGTCCGTGGGCTCCGCCACATCCAACATGTGATGGGGCACCGCCCGTTGCTCTTCCCGGGTGGGTTTTGCTGTGCCAATATCCATGCGGCGATAGACCTGCATGGAATCCATGCAAAGGATCTCCACAGGAAGATGCTCTGCCACGGCCAAGGCCAGCGCGGATTTCCCAACCGCCGTGGGCCCCACGATGGCCAGCACAGGCTGCTTTTCCATGTGCCTTCCTCCCGTCATTGGATCCGCTTAAATCGTTTTTCCAGGTCTCTGCGGGTCACCTCCACCGCGATGGGACGGCCATGGGGGCAGGTGGGCAAAATGCCTGTTTCCAACATGGTTTGCAGCAGATGATTTACCTCCATGTCGCTGAGCTTGTCCCCGCCTTTGATGGCCCTTTTGCAGGCCATCTGTGCCACTTGCCTGCGCATGCGCTCCTGAGTCACCGGGCCGCGACCCGCCTGCCAGGCGTCTATGGCCTCCATTAGCAGCTCCCCAGCGGGTTCGTTTTCCCCAAAGAGCGTGGGGATGGCATGCACCGCCACGGAAGTATCGTCAAAGGGCTGCACATCAAAGCCCGCTTCCTCCAGCATGGGCTGCCATTCCGTCAGCAGCGCCAGTTCCTGGGCCGTGACCTGCACCAACTGTGGCGTCAGCAGCCGCTGAGAAATGCGCTCATCTTCATAACGCTTCCAGAACTTATCGTACAAAATGCGCTCATGGGCTGCGTGCTGATCTACCCAAAGCAACCTCTCCCCTGTTTCAAACAGCAAATAGGTCTGAAAGGCGATCCCCAGCAACCGGAGGGTGGGCTGGAGTTCTTCTGGCAGAAGGGTCTCCTGCTGGAGCTCTGTCGGTATCTCTACCTTCGCCGGTTCCGCCGTTACCGGTTTCTCCCCTGGCCAGGAAACGGTTGCAGAAGGCAGCACAGTGGGCATAGGCGCACGATAGGCAAAAGCGTAGCTTTCTTTCAGCACAGTGGAAGTTGGCTTGGCCGGGATCACGGCAGGACGCAGGGGCCGCAAAACCACACCTTGCTGTTCTTCCTCTTGTACTGGTTTCCCCACTCCAGTCTCATCCCCTTGTCCCGTCGCGCCTTCCAGCATCACCAAGCGGATGCCCTCCTCGGGTTGATCCAGGCTTTCCAGTCCCTCTTGCCTGGCATTGCCCGCAAGCACATCCCCCAGGCGGGTCTCCTGGACCGCCTCCCGGGTCAGTTCCTCCACGGCGTTTGCCACCGCCGCCGGGCCTTGGAAACGCACCTCCAGCTTGTTGGGGTGCACGTTCACATCCACCTTGTCATAGGCCAGTTGCAAATATAGCGCGCAGCTGGGAAAACGGCCGATCATCACCAGCCCCTGACAGGCGGCTTCCAATGCTTTGCTCAAGTTTTCATTCCTGAAATATCGTCCGTTTACAAAGAAGGACTGCTGCTGGCGGTTGCCCCGGGCCAGGCTGCCCACGCCCACATAACCCTCCACCAGCACACCGTTTTGGTTCCCCTGCACCCGATGCATGGCTTGGAGGCTCTCCTTGCCATAGCAGCACAGCAGGGCTGCTTCCACGCTACCGTCCCCTACGCTTTGGTAGATGGTCTTGCCCTCATTGACGTAGCGAAAAGCGATGTCTGGCCGGGAGAGAATCAGCCGTGTCATATAATCCGTCACCAAGGAGGCCTCCAGGGAGGGTTTTTTGAGAAACTTCAGCCTCACCGGAGTATTGTAGAACAGATCTTTCACCAGCAGCGTGGTGCCCACAGGGGTGGCCGCCTCCCGCACATCCACGATCTGTCCGCCCTCCACCTGGGTGCGCACGCCAAAATCCTCCTGCGCGGTGCGGGTGGTGCATGTCACCTTCGATACCGCCGCGATGGAGGCTAGGGCCTCCCCGCGAAAGCCCAGCGTATGCACATCAAACAGGTCCTGAGAGCGGATGATTTTGCTGGTGGCATGGCGCTCAAAGGCCATACGGATCTGCCCGGCAGGGATGCCCTGGCCGTTATCCGATACCCGCAGGTACTGGATGCCGCCCTCCCGAAGCTCTACGGTGATGGAGGTAGCTCCCGCGTCAATGCTGTTTTCCACCAGCTCTTTGACCACGGAAGCGGGCCGCTCCACCACCTCTCCGGCGGCGATTTGCCCGATCACGTCCGAAGAAAGCTTTTGGATGGGTCTGATGCTCTGATCCATGTTGGTAATCCTTTCTGGGGATTCTCGGCAAGAGCCATAGGCCATTACAATCGCCGCGCCTTTTCCCGCAGGCGGAACAGGGTGTTCAGCGCGTCCATGGGCGTGATGGACAGCACATCCAGGTTTTGCAGCTCCTCCACCAGCTCATCGTGGCCCAGGTGGAAGAGGTCCGTTTGCTTGTCCTGTTTCTGCTTCTTTTCCAGAATGTTATGGCTGATGGTCTCCTGGTTGATATCGCTGACCTCCAGCCTGGCCTGGATCTCGTGGGCGCGGGCCACCACCGGCGCGGGGATGCCCGCCAGCCGAGCCACATGTACACCATAGCTTTTGTCCGCTCCACCGGGCAAGATCTTCCGCAGGAAGATCACATCCTCGCCATGTTCCTTCACAGAGATGCAGTAATTCTTCACCCCTGGCAGGCGCCCTTCCAGCTCGCTAAGTTCGTGGTAATGGGTGGCAAAGAGCGTCTTGGCGCCCATCTTTTTTGGATCTTGCAAATACTCCACCACCGCCCATGCGATGGCCAGCCCATCAAAGGTGCTGGTGCCCCGGCCGATTTCGTCCAAAACAATCAGCGACCGCGCCGTGGCATTGCGCAAAATAGAAGCGGTCTCGCTCATCTCCACCATAAAGGTACTTTGCCCGCTTGCCAAATCATCCGACGCGCCGATGCGGGTAAAAATCCGGTCGCAGATGCAGATGCTGGCCTCCTGGGCAGGCACGAAGCTGCCCATGTGCGCCATCAGCGTGATCAGCGCCACCTGACGCATGTAGGTGCTCTTGCCCGCCATGTTGGGCCCGGTGATGATGAGCATGCGGTTGTCGTCATTGTCCAGCAGCGCATCATTGGGAACAAAAGGCATATCGGTCAGGGTGCGCTCCACAATGGGATGCCGTCCCTCCAGGATCTGGATCACGCCATCCTGGGTGATGGTGGGCTTCACATACTGGTTGTCTCTAGCCACCTTGGCCAGAGACAGCAGCGCATCAATGGTTTTCAGCGCCAAGGCATTTTGCTGAATCATGCCGATCTCTTTTTCAATGGCATCCTTCACATAGCCAAAAATCGTGGCCTCCAGCGCCAGCGCCAGCTGCTGTGCTCCCGTAATCTTTCGCTCGATGTCCTGTAGCTCCGGCGTAATAAACCGCTCGCAGTTGGCCAAAGTCTGCCGCCTTGTATAGCGCAGGGGCACCTGGCCCAGATAGCTTTTGGTCACTTCGATCAAATAACCAAATACACGATTGTATTGAATTTTCAGGTTTTTGATGCCCGTTTCCTGACGCTCGGCCGCCTCCAATTCCAGCACCCACTGTTTGCCGCTGAGGGAAGCGTTGCGGTATTCATCCAGCTCCTTGCTGTAGCCGTCAGCAATCACCCCGCCATCCGTGAGGGAAAGCGGCGCGTCCGGATGAATGGTGGCTTGGAGCAATTCGCACAATGTGGTTAAAGGGGACAGAGTATGTGCAAGCGCCTGAATGGATGTGACAGCAAACGGCTTCAGCAGCTCCTTGACCGGCTCCACGCTACGCAAGGAGCGTAGCAGCGCTAGGCAGTCCCTGCCGGTGAGGCTTCCATAGCTGATCTTGCCCAGTAGGCGCTCCAGATCTGCCACCTGGGAAAGAGCAGCGATCAGCTCCTCGCAGGCAAACAAATCGCTTTTGAGCGCTTCCACCGCGTCCAGCCGCGCCTGGATGCGCTTGGGACTCAACAGTGGTTCTTCCACCCAGCCGCGAAGCATCCGGGCGCCCATAGCGGTAGAGGTTTGATCCAGCAGCCACAGCAGCGAACCCCTTCGCTCCCCGCCCCGCAAGCTTTGAGTAATCTCCAGGTTCTTGCGGGTCATCCGATCCAGGTACATGATGTCCGCGCCATCGTAAGCCACAACCTTGGTGATATGGCTCAAATCATTTTTCTGAGTGTCGCTGAGGTAGCGCAGCAGCGCGCCCGCAGCGGAGGTTCGCTTGTCCTGTTCCTCCAAGCCGATGGCCATTAGCGTAGGCACACCGAAATGCTCCAGCAACTGGTCTTTGGCGTTTTTCTTGGCAAAAGCACTCTCCGAGAGGCCAGTCACCATCAACGCATTGTCCAGATAGGACTGTAGTGCCTGCGGGTCGTTGGTCACCACTTCCTGGGGGTTCACCCGTACAAGCTCGTCCCGCAGGGCTGCCTCCGCGCTGGGCAACCAGTGGGTCACGAAATCGCCGGTGCTCACATCCGCATAGGCCAAGGCTGCGGCCTTGCCCGCAAAGGCCACGCAGAGCACATAGCTGTTGCTCTTTTCATCCAGCATAGCCGGGTCCACCACAGTGCCCGGAGTGATGATGCGAATGACGTCCCGCTCCACCAGGCCCTTGCTCTGGGCCGGGTCGGAAAGCTGTTCCCCGATGGCCACCTTATAGCCTTTTTCGATCAAGCGGGTGATGTAAGTGGCGGCGGCGTGGTAGGGCACACCGCACATGGGTGCTCGTTCTTCCAGGCCGCAATCCTTACCGGTGAGGGTCAGCTCCAGCTCCTTGGAAACCAGCACGGCGTCCTCAAAAAACATCTCGTAAAAATCACCCAAGCGGTAAAGCAAGATGCAATCCGGATGCTTTTGTTTGAGGTCTAGGTATTGCTGCATCATGGGCGTCACACCGGCCATGGTACTCGCTTCCTTTCGTGCATGAAATGCCAAAAAACCTTGCTTTAGTGCTGGCAGCCTCCGTCGCAACCCTGGCAGGAGCCGCCGCAGCCGCCTTCCTTTTCCCCTGGTGCCTCCCCGGTGACCACGTATTTGATGATCGCATTGACCTTCTCCATCATGTCGCTGAAAGCAAAGCGGGCCTCCCGCATGTCTTTGAGCAAGGGGTACTTATCCAGGGCCGTTTCCGCCATCTCCAGGTCTTCTCCTGCTTTGGCCAAGGCGTCATGGTCCAGCTCGTTCATGGCCAGCAAATCCTGTACCTTTTCTCGCCGCTCCTGATAGTCCGCCACCAGCTGGGTGGCCCCTTCATCCTTGGTGGCGGCTTGTTCGCTCAGCCGCATGCGAACGTATTCTTCACTTTCCAGGATTGCCTCTGCCAGCATTTCAGCCTGGTTCAATACTTTTTCCATATTCATTCTCCTTTGATTACCTCTCCCCGCAGGGTGTTGGCCGCGGCGGAGGTGATGGCGACGGGCACAATACGCCCGATATCGTCTTGGGTACCGTCCAGTGTGATGGTGATGTTGCGGGTGCCTTTACCTGATACCTGGTGGGCGTCCCTCTTGGAAAGGCTTTCCACCAACACCTGCTCGGTTTTGCCAATCATCTTTTGGTGTGCCGCAGTGGAACCCTTTTCCACAGCGGCCAGCAGGCGGGTAAAGCGATCGCCGCTCACTTGGGCAGGTAACTGCCCGGGCAGGCTGGCGGCTTTGGTGCCCTGGCGGGGGGAAAAGATAAAGTTAAATGCTGCATCAAAGCCCACTTCCTCCACCAAAGCCAGGGAATCCTCAAACTGGGCCTCCGTCTCACCTGGAAAGCCCACGATGAAATCCGTAGTGATGCCAATATCCGGCACGGCGGCCCGAAGCCTGCGCACCTTGTCCAGGTATTCCGCCCGAGAATAGCCCCGGTTCATGGCCGCAAGCACTTCATCGCTTCCGCTTTGCACCGGCAGGTGAAAGTGGTTGCAGATATGCTTGCCCTGGGCCATCGCCACGATAAGCTCCTGCGATAAATCCTTGGGATGGGAGGTCATGAACCGGATGCGGGGAACGCCCATGCCATCCATGGCTTTCAACAGCGCGGGAAAGCTTTCTCCAGGCCCACCGCTGTAGCTGTTCACATTTTGCCCCAGCAAAACGATCTCTTGCACGCCTCCCTTTTGCAGGCCCTCCACCTCCGCCAAAATATCCTTCATGCGCCGGGAGCGCTCCCGCCCCCGCACATAGGGCACCACGCAGTAGGAGCAGAAGTTGTTGCAGCCGTACATGATGGTCACATAGGCATGATATGGGCTGAGCCGTTGCACAGGCAGATCCTCCGCGATGAGGTTTTCCTGCCGGATCACGCTGACCACCCGCCGGCTTTGCTCCACCAGCTGATGCAGCAGGCTGGGAAGCTGATGCATATTATGGGTGCCAAAGGCCAAATCAATGAATTTGTATTGCTTGAGGATCTTTTCCGCCATGTGGGCCTGCTGCACCATGCAGCCGCAAACGCCAATCAGCAAAGCGGGCTTGTCCTTCTTTAGCTCTTTCAGCCAGTTCACGTTGCCCAGGGCGCGGCGCTCCGCGTTGTCCCGGATACAGCAAGTGTTAAACAACACAAAATCCGCCTGCTTACGATCCGGCGCTTCCTCCAGGCCCATGCTCTTGAGCAAACCCGCCAGCTTTTCACTGTCATGGGCGTTCATCTGACAGCCATAGGTGACGATATGATAGCTGCGCGGGCGGCTGGGAAGCAAGGCGAAGGCCTCCGCTGCCTGCTGCTGGGCCCTGTGTTCTTCCGAGGTTACATAAACGGGGGAATTGCTCACGCTGATGGTCCTTTCCGTTGCTTGGTTGTTTTCTGGCCCAGTGCTGCAAGCAGGCTTTCCCGGGTACGCTTGCGGGTCATCTCCAGCAAGCCCAGCCTAGTAAATCCATGGATCACCGCCTTGCGTCGGTCATCCGCAAGGGCGAGTTGCAAGGCCTCCTGCACCTGGGCTCGTTCCTGATCGCTTTCCATATCGATAAAATCGATAATGATGATGCCGCCTAAATTCCGTAGGCGAATCTGCCTGGCAACCTCCGCGCAGGCCGAAAGGTTCTGCGCCAGGGCCAGGGAAGCAGTCTGATCCTTGATCCCGGTAAAGCGGGCGGAGTTCACGTCGATGGTGGTGAGGGCCTCCCGCTCATCGATGACCAGCGTTCCGCCATCTTGCAGCTGTACCTTCCTGGCAATGGCTTCCTCTATCTGCCGTTGGATACCTGCCCCCTGCCAAAGGGCGTCCAGCTCCATCTCGTTGACGTTTCCTTCTTCAACGCTTTGCACGCTGATCTCATACCGAGCGCCATAATCCCGCAAAATCCCTTGCAGCGCGGATGGCTCCTGGTAAAGCGTCGCGGGGGGCTTCTGGTGCCTTGCCTTGGCCTGGATATCCGCCCAGGTTTCTTGCAGAGATTCCCACTCGGCTTGCACATCCTGGCGGCGGGCCATCAACGCTCCGTGACGCACGATTACGCCGGCTTGTTTCCCGGCCAGTTCCTTGCCCAGCGCCAGGGCCGCCTGCCTCTCGCTTTCCTCCGTGACGCGGCTGCTGACTCCCACATACCGGTTCATGGGCAGCAGCAGGAGATATTGACCCGGCAGGGCGATGTCCCGGGTCAGAAAAGCACCCTTCTCTCCCACCGGGTCCTTCTTCACCTGAACCAGCGCTTCTTGCCCTGTGACCAGAGCTGCCGGGCCCATGGCGGTAAAGCTTTCCTGCTCTGTCAGGGGCAAAAACCCGTTTTGGGGTTGGCCAATCTTCACAAAGGCCGCGCCCACCGAAGGCAACACGCGCTCCACCGTGCCCAGCAGCACGCTGCCTACCAAGGAATCCGTAGCGCCTTCTTCGTGCATGTATTCCAGCAGCTGGCCCCGGCAAAGCACCGCCACTTGCCGAAAGCCGTCCTTCCTGCGCACCAGCACCTGCATGCTCTCAGCCATGGACGTATTCCTCCATGGGCACCAACTGGCCGTCCTTCCCCCGGCACAACACTTCCTCCCTCACCGCCAAAAAGGAAATCTCCCCTCCCCGGGCCATTTCACATAGACAGCGAAGCCACAGGGAGGGTTTCAGCGTTCCTGTGGGTGTGGCCCCGAGCACCGCGCGCAGGCACGGCCCCTGCGTATTCCGCACCGCCTCCGCCTCCAGTACAAAGGGTCGTATATTGCACATGGCTTCTCCACTCTTGGTCTTGCGCAGAGCGCTATAACTATCCAGGGCCAAAAAGGCAGGCAATTGCACCAGCACTGCCTGCGTGGCGTGGCTGTCCTCCAAGTGAAGCGTATAACGGGAAGCCGCTACCAACGCCATCAGCGTGGGAAATTCATCCTCCAGCAACCGGGTGTGTTTCACATGCATACACCTGGGAAGGGCCAGGTTTAGTTTTTCCGCAAAAATCGCCTCTTCCACCGCCTCTGCCAAAGGCACGTCCATCACTTCCCTCAGGCCAACGATGCCAACGCTGAGGGGAGAGGCAAAGCTGCCCTGTACATGGGGGCTAAACCCCTTGCTATACGCAATCGGCAACCCGCTGCGGCGCAGGGCCCGCTGCATGGTGCGCATCAAATCCAGATGACCGATATGACGGAGGGCTTCCCCTTTTTCAAACACTACCATCATCCGCATGCTTTGCACAGCCCCTTCTCCGTTTGCAGGCCGCAGGCCTGGCAGCCCAAGCGGCAATCCGGGGTAGTCTGAGCCTGTTGAGCCTTTTCCCACTCTCGCCGCAAAAAAACCTTGGAAATGCCCGCGTCGATATGATCCCAGGGCAGCACCTCATCCAAGCCTCGCTGGCGGTGGGCGTAAAAGGCTGGGTCCAACCCGCAGTCCGCAAAGGCTTGCATCCACAGGTCATAACGGAAATGCTCACTCCAGCCGTCCAGGATACAACCCAACTCCCAGGCGCGATACAGCACATCGGCCAGCCTTCGGTCTCCCATGGCAAAGCAGGCCTCCAGCTGGCTCACGGAAGAATCATGCCAGTTGAAGTGTACCCCGCGGATGTTCAAAACCTTGCGCAGGGCTTGCTGTTTCTCCCGCACGTTTTCCAGCGTGTCTTGGGGACACCATTGGAAGGGCGTGAAGGGTTTGGGCACGAACACCGAGGCGCTGCACGTGATCCTAAGCCCCTTGGCGCGCTGCCCCTTTGGCACGGCATAATATGCGTTTACCGCCGTCTGAGCCAGCTTTCCAATGCCCTCCAGGTCTTCCCACGTCTCCGTTGGCAGGCCCATCATGAAGTACAGCTTCACACTGCTCCAACCGTTCTCAAAAGCGTACTTCAAAGTCGAAATCAGGTTGTCCTGGGTAACACCCTTGTTGATCACATCCCGCAGGCGCTGGGTACCCGCTTCCGGGGCGAAGGTAAGGCTGCTCTTTTTCACCCGCTGGGTCTCCGCCAAGGAGTCCTGCACAAAGCTGTCCACACGCAGGGACGGCAAGGACAGGGACACCCGCTTCTGTTCCAGCGCCTCCATCAGCTTGGCGGAAAGCTCCGCCAGGCAAGTATAATCCCCGCTGGATAGCGAAGACAGCGAGATCTCCTCATAGCCGGTGGCATCCTCCAGCTCCTTGGCCAGCTCCAGCAGCCGCTCCACACTGCGCTCCCGCACAGGCCGGTACAGCATGCCCGCCTGGCAAAAGCGGCAGCCACGGGTGCAGCCCCGCATGATCTCCAGCATAATCCGGTCATGGACGATCTGTGCGTAGGGCACGGGGATGGCGGAAGGATATGCCGCGGCGTTCAGGTCCCCCACGATACGCTTGCGCACCTTTGGGGCCGCCGCCGGGTCGGTGGGCCGCAGGCTTTGCAGCGTACCGTCCAGATGATAGGCAGCTTCATACAAGGAAGGCACATAAACACCTTGCAGCCCGGCGAGCTTACGAAGCTTTTGTCCCCGGGAAAGGCCCAGCCTCTTGCATTCACGCAAGCAATCAACCGCTTCCACAATGACCGCTTCTCCATCGCCGATCATAAACGCGTCGATGAAGGTATGCAGCGGTTCCGGTGTAAAGGCGCAGGGACCGCCCGCCACCACAATGGGGTCGCTTTCCCCCCGCTGATCCGCTTTCACAGGGATACCGCCAAGAGACAGCATCTCCAAAATGTTGGTATAGCTCATCTCATATTGCAGTGTAAAACCAACCATATCAAAGCGGGATAGCGGCGTGCGGGATTCCAGCGAAAAAAGCGATATCCCTCGCTCTTTCATCCCAGCTCGCATGTCCACCCAGGGCATGCAGCAACGCTCGCACAATGCATAAGGCAGGTCGTTGAGAATGCTATAAAGAATTTTCATGCCCAGATGAGACATGGCCACTTCATAGATGTCGGGGAAGCAAAAAGCAAAGGCGATCTCCGCCTGGGAAAAGGATTTCACCTGGGTATTTACCTCGTTGCCGGCATAGCGCGCTGGCTTTTCTACGGTTTCCAGCAACGCCTCAATGGGGTCCAGCATGGGGATCCCTCCGGTTTCATCAGCATCAAGGGCAGCAGGCAAAGGCCAACTTTCCCCAAATAACTCTACCATGACAGGCGCGGTTTTTCAACCTTTTGCATCGGAAAAAGGAAGCCTCCGTGTCCCACGTTTCCGCTCTTTTCCGTAACCGAAAACGCCTTCAACCCAAAGCAAAACCGACACCGCTTGAAAAACGGCGCCGGCTTTCATGGATCAAGCAATCCTGGCTTGTTTCATTGAAAAGCTTACTTGAACTCGACAGTAGCGCCGACTTCGGCAAACTTTTCCTTGATCTTTTCGCATTCTTCCTTGGATACGCCCTCTTTGACAGACTTGGGGGCAGCTTCCACAAGATCCTTGGCTTCCTTCAAGCCCAGGCCGGGGATCAGCTCGCGCACCACTTCGATCACCTTGATCTTTTCGGCGCCGGCATCCTTGAGGATGACATCGAACTCGGTTTTTTCTTCCTCGGCGGCGCCACCGGCAGCAGCACCGGCCGCACCAGGAACAGCCACCACGGCGGCAGCGGCGGAAACACCAAACTTCTCTTCCAGCGCCTTGACCAGGTCGTTCAGTTCCAGCACTGTCATTTTCTCAATGACGGCAATAAATTCCTCGTGAGTCATGGGTTTACCCTCCTATATCAAATCAATTCATGTACAGTGACGTACGTAGGCATCAGGCTTGGGGAGCGGCTTCGCCTTGTTTCTTGGCAATGGCGTCCAGCACGCGTACAAACCCAGAAATGCTGCTTTGCAAGCTGCCAAGCAACCGAGCCAAAAGCACTTCGCGGCTGGGCACATCTGCCAGAGCCTTGATCTGCTTTTCGTTGAGAAGCTCATTGCCCATCAAGCCCGCCTTGAATTCCAGCGCGGTGGATTTGGTCTTGGTGATAAAATCATTAATCACCTTGGCCGGAGAAACCGCATCCTGGTTGCCAAAGGCAAAAGCGGATGGCCCTTTTAGCACATCATCCAGCCCATCAACCTTCAACTCGGCAAGAGCCCGGCGAACCAGCGTGTTCTTCAGCACGCAGTAGTCCACGCCATTGGCGCGAAACTGCTGACGAAGCCCGGTCACCTGTTCCACCGTCAGCCCGCTGTACTTGACAATGACGACGCTCTTGGCTTCCTGGAACTTCTTGACAATGTCCGCCACAGCTTGCTTTTTCATTTCGAGATTGTTACTCATGGTGCACCTCCTTTTTGAAATGATAGTGACTCCAAAAAGAAAACCCTTGCAGGCGCAAGGGCGATCAAATCGCATGGGAATCATCCCGCCTTACACCTCGGCGGGATTTGCAAGCCCTAAGGCTCCACCCGCTGTCTACGGCATAGGTTTCCAAAGAAATCAAGGATAATTATATCAGTTTACGTCAGAAAGTCAAGGCTTTCCTGAAAATCGTCAGAACGAAAATGTAGGATTGTCAAACATATGGGGGCAGAGTAATTGCGGAAGAAATCCAAGGGAGATAAGAAACATAAGGGTCGCATGGGGAAGTGGTTGGAGCGGAGAAGGGCTGTGGCGAGTTGCCCAGCGCAGTCAGCCAGGGAACAGCAGGAAGAAGTCGTGGCAAAAGAGCAGAAATCGCAAGAGCTTGAACCAATCCGTTATGAAACGAGAAAGCTGGAAAACCCGAGTTCACCGCAAGGAAAAAGGCGGAGTTGCTTACACCCGAAGAAATCGAGGTGGATGAACAAGACAGGACCAGGCGGCGCAAATGGTAAAAGACATGGCGGGATAAAGCGAAAGCCGCCGAGCCGCCGAATCCGCCCAAGCCGTTATCTCAAAACGAGATTGTTAAGCGAAAGGGCGAAGGTTTGCCACTAGCGCCGGAAGATCTTGAAAACCGCGAAGCGCATAAAGCTAAATGCACAGCACAAAATCGGGCCTGGCGGCACAAGCAGAAAGAAACGGAAAACTTGCCGACAACGGTGAACCAATGATGATGAAACTGATATCCTCTGTTGAGATATTCGTTTCGTGTTATGTTAGCCAAAATATCCTACTGTATGCCAAAGCTGCTTAAGGTATTGGAACAAGTCGGGTTCGTTACCGATCTCTGCCCACGCTTCGGGATGCAAGAAGCTGTCACGTGATGCCCGGCCTATTAACTCGGCGTTCATAAACCCTTGGTTATTACCAAGCATATCGTCAATTTTTTGAGCTAATAGGGGGATTTTCGGACCACGAAAAAAAGAGCCTATGGTATCAATATCGATCTGTCTTTTAGGTATCCAGCATAGAGTTATGCCGAATTTTTCACACAACGCTTCTGCTTGCTCACCAATAAATGTATGTTCAAAAGAACCGTCCACGTAAAAGGATTCTATGTCAGTATCAAGATGGATATCGCCATGTGTATGGGTTTCAATACAATAATCAAGATTTCTTCCTAAATCTTTTATTCTATCGCATGGGTTCAGTAAAATCGCCAAAACTTCTTTTGTCGAAGTAGCTGTTGGATCTAAAACTCGGTTCAATACTCTTCCTTTTTGGAGGAACTCATCAAACAACGCTGCCAATATTGCAATGAAAGTATCGCTTGAACATAGTGTCTCCGGATTCGTTGAGCTATCACCATAAGCAAACGTACACCTGTTTATGATGTCTGGTTTCAACGCGAAAAAGCAAGACCCAAAGCGAACGGAAGCCCCGTCCAAATATCGAAAAATATTCATAGCTCCATATTTAGGGCGGTCTAGGGAATCTTGGGGATATGCGCCAAAAAATATGCGTTGCTCCCATGAAAAACGATTGCCCCCAACATACGCCGTTCTTCCACCATTCGTCGTTCCTGTACGAAACTGACCATGATATATTCCTTCAGCAATCAGGTTTTCGATGATTGTTTCGCCGTTATTAGAAAACCTGTCCGGATGAAAATTGATCGTAACAGGACTGCAAAGAACTCTATTTACCAATGCGTCGATATTCACATCAATCGACTTGCAAACGTCCTCCACGAAAGCACGATGCTCCGCGCTCTTTGTCTGGGCATATTCCCTTACGCTATTAACAGCCTCTGATTGATAGTCCAGCATTTCATATCCTCCATGATGTTTAGCCCGCAACAGCACACACGTGATACCTTTGCCAGCTTGCTGGAAAGTGTCAGAGTGGGGTCACACCCTTAGATAAGCGGGTGAAATGCCCCTCGTTTTTGGTCATAACGATTCACTTTACGGCGATTATCTTAAATTTACCCGGTCGTTGTTGATTGACCCATCCGGGATACTTGTTAAACCCAAGAACACTAAATCCGCCACAACTTTCTGCGTAAATCATCTCGCCTAAAGTATAACGCCTTACCATCACATCACGAAAAGTGTTGTGTTCGTTTTCGGGAAAGAATTGTTAGAATGCGACATCTCCATGCTGAACACCATTGTCGAAATCATCAACCTGAACAATAGTGTAGCATAAAAATACAAATGTCTCCGCAATAATACTCCAAACCCTTCTGCGGTCAGTCCTGAAAACCATCAGAATGAAACCGACTGGACAGCGCTCTCCTCGGCCATTCGGTACCCCACACCCATTTCGGTTAGCAAATAGCGGGGTTGGGCGGTATCTTCCTCTAGTTTACGGCGGATGTTGGCCATGTTCACCCGCAGGATCTGGTTATCCCCCTTGGCGTAGGGCCCCCAAATGCTGGTGATAAGGGAGTCATATGTAATCACGCGGCCAGGACTTTGGGCCAGCAATGTCACCAACTTATATTCGATCTGCGTCAAATGCACTTCCCTGCCGTTTAGCAGCACCTGGCGCTTTTCAAAGTCTATTTTCAGGCCGCCGCTTTGGTAAAAAGTATGGCTTGGGCTGTCCGGTCTGGCCGTCTGGGTCACTCGTCGCAGTGCCGAGCGCACCCGAGCCAGCAGCTCGGAAGTGCCAAAGGGCTTGGTAATATAATCATCCGCGCCGTAATCCAGCGCCTCCACTTTTTCACGCTCTTGATCTCTGGCGGAGACCACGATGATGGGCGTCTGGGTATACGTACGCACGCTTTGAATGACGCTGGTACCGTCCGCATCGGGCAGACCCAGATCCAGCAATATCAAGTCCGGGCGGAAGGAAACGGCCTGCTGCAAGGCATCCCTGGCGGTGGGGGCGACCGTTACCTCATATAAGTATGCGGTCAAAATGGCGCAGATAAAGCTGGCAATGTTCGGTTCGTCTTCCACAACCAAAATGCGATACTTCTCGTTCATGCCTGTACCTCCATGGGCAATGTAAATCGGAACGTGGCACCGCCTTCCTCATTGTTCCGGGCGGTCAGCTGACCATTGTGCGCCTGCACAATGGTGGAACACACGGTGAGGCCAATGCCCATATTGCGGCGGCGATTCTCCGGGTTGGCGTCGCTGCTGATGTGCTGATGAAAGAGGCTTGCCAACCGACTGGCCGGTATGCCCACTCCGTTATCGGCCACTTCAAAAACAGCATTCTTCCCATCCCTCTCCACGGAGATGGTGATGCGATCCGCTTTTTCTCCATGGTACACCGCATTTTCCAGCAGGTTTACCAGCACCTGCCCAATGAGAAGGGCGTCCATCGGAATCATCAACAGCTCATCGGGCATCTGAACCTGTACAGGCACATCAGGGAAATGCTTATGAAACTTTTGTAACGTATCGGCAATGATTTCTTCCGCCGCTTCCGGTTCCTTGTGGAGCGCCACATTGTTGGTGGCCGGATCCATGCGGGTGACGGTAAGCAGGTTCTCTACCATACGGATCAACCACTGAGAGTCCTCCCGCACCTCGGATAGCAACTTGTGACGATCCTGTGGGGAAAAGGCTTCGCCATTCTCCAGGAGCGCGGTGCTGACACCCATGATGGAGGTTAGCGGCGTGCGCAGGTCATGGGATATGGCACGCAACAGGTTGGCCCGGGTGCGTTCCTTTTCGATGAAAAGGCGCTCCTTTTCCTCTTTTCTCAGCTGTGCATTGGACATGCCCATGACCACGGCCACAACCAGCATCGAAACGACGGTGAGAGGATAGCCTTGCATCCCAAAATGAAAGGCACTATAGGGATAGGTAAAAAAGAAATTGGTAACCAATACGCTGATGAGCGCGGACAAAATGCCAAAAAACACCCCGTCAGTATATCGCGAAATCAGGAAAACGGCCAGCAGGAACACCATATACGCATAATTGTCACCAGAATCTTTGGATCGCAAAAGCATACAAAGACCCGATGCATATAGTAAGATGAGGACTGTGATCAATGTATTATGCCAAGAAAAGCTAAAAAACTCCTTGATTTTAGTTTGTTTCATTCGGTTGTGTCAGCTCCCATTCAATGACTTTTTTCATGATGATTGTACCATCAAGGCGATCTTTTGACAAAGCCTTTTTTCAGCGCGTCATTGGGGCATTCCATATTTCTGTCGAATTGCAATGAATGATATCGAAAAATGCCCTCCAATAACCGTCATATGCTGAGCTGTCCATGAGGCCAGACAATGAGAAGGCATGTTGATAGGCGGCTGTTTTGAAGGAGGGCAAAAAAACAGCGTGGTTGACGCAATTTCCTTTATTGGTTTACTTCATGCCCCATTTTTGCATGGCGCTCAAATTACAAAAAAGTCTGATGCTGATTGGACTATTGTAACTCCAGCCTAGACATGGGATTTTTTCCCTTGACGATTTAGGGGGAAACCGCTACAATAGCATCATTGGTTTGCTTTTTTCATCGAATCATGTATCAATTTTCGTAGGGGCTGATGATTTGTACAGCAGAATGAGCACTGTGAGCCATCATGCCAATGCAGGTTTTTTTCTGCGACTTCGGCACTTGTTGTTGATGTTTGGTTTGGTGTTGTGCATTCTGATCCTCCCCGCGTCCGCCATTCTCCTGCCGGAAGCAACCAATGAGGACGTGCAGGACAAAGGCGGAACTACGATAGATTATAGCAATGCAGACCAAGGTTATATCATGGTTAAGCATAAAAGCAATAAAAACCTTAAGCTACGTGTTTCATTAAAAAAAGCCCTGTATACGTATAATTTGCGAAATGATGATGAATTTGAAGTGTTTCCTTTGCAAGCAGGCGACGGCAAATATAAAGTAGAAGTATTTGAACAGGTCTCCGGTACCAAGTACACCAAAGCCTCCTCCATGAAAGTATCTGTCAAGCTTGCGGATGAGAATCTGCCTTTTCTTTATCCAAGCCAATATATATGGTATACAGCAGATAGCGCCGCCGTGGCCAAAGGTGCCGAGCTCTGCGCCGGCGCTACCACCGACAAGGAAAAAGTGGAAGCGGTGTATGACTTTATCCTTCAAAATTTTGTGTATGATTATGTCCGCGCCATGAGAGTACAGCAAGACAAGGGATACCTACCCGATGTGGATTCCATTCTGGAAGAGAAAAAGGGGATTTGTTTCGACTTATCAGCCATCATGGCCACCATGCTACGCTCACAGGATGTTCCGGTGCAAATGGTCATCGGCTTTGCGGATACGACCTACCATGCCTGGAACAGTGTATTTGTGGATGGAGTTTGGTATCAGTATGATCTTACGGCCGATATCGCGGGTATGAGGGTGCGGAAATACACCACAGAACGAATTTACTGACGCCAAGGAGGAGTATACCATGACAAAGAAGATTCCCAAGGCAAGCCGCCTATCTCTGGAAGAATTATCGGTTCTATGCGAGCAAATCGCTTTGATTCTTCGTTCCGGGCTACCGCTGCATGATGGCATTGAAGCCCTTAGCGGGGACTATCGGGAGACACGCCACGCAGATGCGTTCAACGCCCTGTTTCAAAAGGTGCTGGAGAGCGGCTCCTTATTTGAGGGGATGAAATCTGCTGGCGTTTTTCCAGATTATATGGTGGAGATGACCGGCATCGGTGAGAAAACGGGCGAACTTCAGCGTGTCATGGAGCAGCTTTCCGCCTATTATGAGCGGGAAGCGAAAATTCGACGCGCCATTCAAAACGCCATCACATACCCCCTGTTACTGGTGGCCATGATGGCGGTGCTGATTGTTGTGCTGCTGGTGCAGGTACTGCCGATTTTTGAATCTGTGATGCGGGGCATGGGCATCGGCATGGATTCCTCTGCCGGCACATGGATGAATGTGGGCATCGGCCTGGGCAAGGCGGTACTGATTGGTACGGGCGTGGTGATTGTGCTGGCGCTGGTTTTGATGTTGCTGATGAGAGGCAACCGGAACAATGGCGTTAAAAATTTTGTGTTTCATCTGTTTGCGCCCTTGCAACGGCTCAACTCCAAGCTCTATGCCAGCCGTTTTGCAGCCAACATGTCCATGATGCTCAACAGTGGTTTCCCATTGGATGAAAGCTTGGAGCTGATAGAAAACATCATCACCGACGATTCCATCAAAGCCAAAATCGTCAAGTGCCGTCAGGAAATGCAAGCGGGCGCTTCCTTCCCAGAGGCCATTGAGGGGACCGGCTTGTTTGAGAAGCTGCACTGCCGTATGATCCGTGTAGGCTTCCAGGCCGGGCAAACCGATCGGGTCATGGCAAAGCTGGCGGATATCTATGAAGAAGAGATGGACGACGCCATCAACCGGGTGGTGGCTATCATTGAACCCAGCCTGGTGGCTTTGATGTCCATCATCATTGGCGCAATCCTGCTGTCCGTGATGCTGCCGCTGCTCAGTGTAATGGGTAGCATGGCGTAAGCGGTTATCGAAAGCGGAAAGGGGGAGCAGAAATGAAAAAAGCCGAGTCCAGACACGCGTTTTTGCGTGGGATTCTCATTACTGCGGCAGCATTTATCGCGATGGTGCTGGTTCTTGTGTTCTCGCTCTCTCAGGTGGATGAGCGCAACCAATCGGAACAGGTCAAAGCCCTGGAAGACGCGGTGATGCGGGCGACGCTCACCTGCTATGCCGTGGAAGGCCGATATCCCACCAGCGTCAACTATTTAAAGGAAAACTATGGCATTGTATATAATGATAACCAATTTATTGTGACTTTGGATTCGTTTGCATCCAATTTGTTGCCCGACATCCAGGTGCTGATCCAAGGGGGGGGCATGTATGAAGAGTAAACGTTTTGTGGTGAGCATGCACGGGGTTTCGGGTCTGTTTGTTTTTCTGCTCATCGGCCTGTTTGCCCTCTGTTCTGTGACGCTGGTGCTTACAGGTGTGAGGGTATATCGCCATGTGGCGGATTTTGCCGCCCACAATACGGATTATCAGCTAGCGTTCAGTTATCTTTGCAACAAGGTGCATGCCTACGATCATACCGGCGGCGTGCGTATCGACGAAAGTGACGGACAGCAAATGCTGTGCCTGACGGAGGAAATCGAAGGCGAAACCTATGAAACGCGTATTTTCCAGCAAGAGGATGCCATTTATGAGCAATTCACCTTGGCGGAAGACGAGTTTGACCCGGAAATGTCCGAAATGCTGACGCAGGTGAAAGCCCTGCGATTTTCCATGGCCAGCCCCAACCTGCTGCAAATGGATGTGACCCTCCCCGATGGAAGCGCGCATACCATGCACATGGCCCTGAGAAGCAACCAAGGGAGGTGAGCGCATGAAAAACTATAAGGGCAACATGTTGCTGATTGAGCTGGTGATCGTCATCTTGTTTTTTGCGCTCTCACAGGTGGTGCTTGTGCAAGTGTTTGCAGAGGCACAACGCAAGACCGTCCATACCTCAAAGCTGAACAAAGCGCTTATTACCGCTCAGGATATCGTGGAACAGCTTTGCAACAACCCTGATCCTGATGTGACGCTGGCGCAGGTCGGCTTTGTGGGAGGGGTGGCGGGCAGTTACGTGTTTTCCAACCAGGATGGGGTGGATTTCTTTGCCACCATCAGCCGTCTGAGCCAGCCCCAAGGAGAGATGGTAACGGTGAAACTGACCGCTAAACTGGAGGATCAGGCGCTTTTCACGTTACCCTCGGTGCAGTACTTCGCAACGGAGGTGCCGCATGAGTAAACAAAAGATGGAATACCGGGTGGGTGTAGGCGCATCTTCCATCCTGATGATCTTGGTCGTGCTGGCCCTGACTGCATTGGCGCTGCTTTCCTTTAGCGGTGCTAAAAGTGCCGATGTGCTGGCCAAGCGGAACCAAGCCATGGTGGTGGCTTATTATCAGGCCATGGCAAAAGCGCGGGAAAAGCTGGCGGCCTTGGATCATGTGATCGTGGAGATGCAAAAAGATGCGAGCCAGGTCTCTGCATCGCAGCAGCTCCAGGTGGGTGAACAAACCGATGCGTCTTTGCTGCTCTCTTTCACGCAAAGGGTGGCCCAGGCAGGCCTTACCGATATCCAAATTGAGGAAGGCCCCGAGAGCTCCCTCTTCTCTTTCCAAGTGGATGCGAGCTACGGCAGGCTGATCATGGTGGAAGGCCAATTGGCGGACGAGCCGGGCATGCCACGCTACTATGTGACTCGCCAGGAGCTGGTAAGCCTGCCCACGGAGGACGAAGGTGACCAGTACAAACTGCTTCAGTAACAACGCCGATGAGCATAGAGGAGTAACATGGATCAACAGAATGATTTAGGGATGATCTTGCAAAAAACATTGGAAGTAGGCGGGTCCGATATTTATGTCCTGCCTGGTTCCAAAATAGTGGCCAAAGTGGGCGAGACCCTGGTTGCTCTATCCGAAGAAAGATTGAGCACAGATGATTGCCAGCAACTGTTGGAACAGATCTATGTCATGGCAAGTCACCGGGATATGCACAAGCTGGATGACAGCGGCGATGATGACTTTTCCTTTGGCATGGCCAAGCTGGGCCGCTTTCGTTGCAATGCCTTCAAACAGAGAGGTACCCGGGCGGCTGTGCTGCGCGTGGTGCCCTTTGATCTGCCCGATGCCGCGACCCTAGGTATTCCCCAGGTTGTGCTGGATCTGGGACACAGGCGCCGGGGGATGGTGTTGGTAACCGGGCCGGCAGGCAGCGGCAAAAGCACAACGCTGGCTTGCATTATCGATAAGATCAACCGGGAGACCGAGGGGCATATCATTACGCTGGAGGATCCCATCGAGTACATCCATCCACACCGCAAATGCATTGTGACCCAGCGGGAGATCATGAATGACACCCAGAGCTTTGCCTTTGCCCTGCGTTCCGCGCTACGCCAGGCGCCGGATGTGATTTTGCTGGGAGAAATGCGGGATTTTGAAACCATCCAAACTGCCCTTACAGCTGCGGAAACGGGGCATCTGCTGTTTTCCACGCTGCATACCATCGGCGCGGCAAAGACCATTGACAGGATCATCGATGCCTTCTCGCCAGCGCAACAGCAGCAGGTGCGCGTTCAGCTCTCCATGGTGCTCCAGGCGGTGGTAAGCCAGCAGCTGATCCCCACTGTGGGTGGCGGTATCGTTGCGGCCTTTGAAGTGATGATCGTAGACTCGGCCATTGCCAACATGATCCGCGAGGGCAAGGTACACCAGATGGACAACGTGATCTATGCCGGCGCATCCCAAGGCATGATTTCCATGGATTCAGATATCCTGCGCCTATACAAAGAAGGTAGGATCACAAAGGAGAACGCCCTGCTATATGCCATCAACGCGGACGTGCTCGCCAAGCGGATGCCATAAGAAGATCGGGAACCCAGGTTGTTGAGCTGAATCCCCCAAAACGGGCCATGAGCAGAAGACCTTCCCTGCTGCCGTCCCCCAGACGACAGCAGGTCTTTTTTAGAGAAAAAACTGGCGCCGCTTGATAAACGACGCCAGCAACCGTAGACTCCCCTATTCCTTTGGCAACCCACTTCCCAGCCCAAACCCCTGGTTCTCAATCCCAGGGACGATGAACGCTCACTGCCAGGTGTGGCTTATCGATTTAACAAAGTGGTTTCCGTTTCTTTGTCAAAGAAATGCAGGTGGTTTACATCAAAGGCCACCTGGATCTCCTGGCCAGCGCGACTGGTGGTGCGGGGGTTCACCCGTGCGATGATGTTTTCTTCCTTACCGCTGGTGGACAAATACAGATAGGTTTCGCTGCCCATCAACTCCGTCACTTCCACATTGCAAGTCACTACCGCTTCGTTGGCGGTTTTGACAAACACATCTTCGTCATGGATGTTTTCCGGGCGGATACCCATGTACACTTCCTTGCCGATATAGCTTTCATCCCCAAACTTAGACAGCTTGCTGGTGGGGATGGTGATCTTGTTATCGCCAAACTTGGCCACCACATCCTTGCCCTCTTTTTCCAGTGTCGCGGAAAAAAAGTTCATCTGTGGGCTGCCGATGAACCCTGCCACAAACAAGTTGGCGGGGTAATCATATAGATTCTGCGGGGTATCCACCTGCTGGATGAAGCCATCCTTCATGACCACAATGCGGGAGCCCATGGTCATGGCTTCGGTCTGGTCATGGGTTACGTAGATAAAGGTGGTTTGCAGGCGCTGGTGCAACTTGGTAATTTCAGTACGCATAGCAACACGCAACTTGGCATCCAGGTTGGAGAGCGGTTCGTCCATCAGGAACACCTTTGGTTCGCGCACAATGGCACGGCCCAAAGCCACACGCTGCCGCTGACCGCCGGAAAGCGCCTTGGGCTTTCGGCCCAGCAGATGAGAAATATCCAGAATCTTGGCGGCTTCCTCCACCCGGCGCTTGATCTCTGCCTTTGGGGTTTTGCGTAGTTTCAAACCAAAAGCCATGTTATCATAAACGGTCATATGAGGGTACAAGGCATAGTTTTGGAACACCATGGCAATGTCTCTGTCCTTGGGCGCCACATCATTCACCAGTCGGTCGCCGATATACAGTTCACCGCTGGAGATCTCCTCCAAGCCGGCCACCATACGCAGCGTGGTAGATTTACCGCAACCGGACGGACCTACCAGCACGATAAACTCCTTATCCTCAATATCAAGGCAGAAGTCGCTAACCGCCGTTACATTCCCGGGGTACACCTTAAAAATGTGACTCAACTTTACGCTTGCCATATGCATTTCCTCCTTAAACTGATCAGACGGTATCAATTGCAGTTATGGATGTAGGCTTTCACATGCCGTATATGATTATTATATCTGCTCTCCTCCAAAAAAGGTATGGCCTAAATCCCCAAAGATTTTTCCGGCCATTTGTACACGATGTCTATGCGGGAAAAGAAACACCCACTTATTCCCTCAAGGCATCCACCGGGGCCATCTGTGCGGCCCGGGAGGCCGGCGCCACGCCAAAAAAAAGGCCCACCACCACCGCTGCTGCCGCTACGGTTGCCACGTCCATCCCCCGCACCCTGGCCGACAGACCAATGGCGTTTCCCGCGACTCCCACCAAGCCAAACCCCACCACTACGCCTAGCACGCCACCCGCCAGGGCGTAGAGAAACGCCTCCAGCAAAAACAGCCGACAAATCTGGCTGGCCGTGGCGCCAAGAGCCTTCATAATGCCAATCTCTTGCCTGCGTTCCCGCACGGAAACCAGCAGGATGTTCATCACTCCAATGCCCCCCACCAAAATGCATACCATCGCCACCCATTTCAGCACGCTGATGAAGATGCTCATCACGCTGTTGGCAGCCTCAATCTGAACCTGCATGGTGATGGCCTGAACCTCTTTTCCTTCTTTGCGCTGCAATGCATCCACCGCCATGGCAGCTATGGCTTGTGGCATAGTGTTTTCAGGTACGCTGACGGTGATCTGGTGAACGGTTGTCCCCATCCATTCGCATAGAACGCTCACCGGCATAAAAACTGCCCGAGCGGGATCCACCTGAGCCAATTCGTTATTCTGCCTGACGATCCCCGCCACCACAAACAGCGCTCCATTCACCGACAGCTTCCCCAAGCCCGGCATCCCAGTCCCATGGATGCCAAGCTCCCGTGCCAACTGTTCCCCCATCAGTACGCTGCGGCTTCCACTTTCCCACTCCAGGGGCCATAGATCACGACCGCCAACCACCTGACTGTCCATTAACGCCATGTACTCCCGGCTACAACCCACCAGCACACCCTGGGCCTTTTTGCCCTCCATTTGAAAAGAGAGGGGAAGGTATACCTGCTCTGTCACTGTTGTACCCAGGGCCTGGGCCAGCACCTGCGCGTCCCCATGGGTTAGTGGTCTATTTCCCTCGGCGGTAAGCCATACCTTGTCGATTCCCAGGCGCATCATCTCGTTTTGCACCTGCATTTTCCCAGCGTCGCCCAGGGTCAGCACCGCTAAAATCGCGCCGATGCCGATCGCCATTCCCAATACTGTGAGCACCGATCGCATAGGCGTTGTTAAAATGTTCAGAAAGCTCAGTTTCCACAGGTCATATCGTTTCATCGCCTGCTCTCCTTCACCAGGCTTCCCGGGTGCAGCCCGGCTCCGTCTGGCAGCAGAACCACCTTTTCACCCACCAGCTCATCGGCCACCTGCACATAGTCAGCGTCCCGATACCTGGGATCCACCGACAGCGGAATCACTTTACCCTCTCGAATCACCCATATCGCGTTATCTTTGGATACTGCTGCAATGGGTGCCAGCGCCACGCCGGCATCCACCCTTTCCAACACTTCAATGGTCACGGTTTCCCCCAGCCTGGACTGCAACCATTCCTCCCCCTGATCGATGGAAAAATGAAGGGTTTGCATCATTTGCCCCGTGGCGGATTCCAAAAACGGAGCCTCAAAGCTGGACAGGGTGGCGACGGCATGCTGCTGTCCGCCAGAGTACACCACTGCGCGCATCCCCGGCTGCAGCACCTTGCTTTCTTGAACCCGCTGCCAGGCACATAGCTCCAGCTGATTGCTGCGCACACTAAGCACAGGCGAAAGCGACGCCACATAGGCGCCTTGCGCCACATACACCTGCTCTATCACCCCGTCGATGGGCGAGCGCAGTGTTTTGCCTTGGATGCCCAATGTCAATTCATTTATCTGCGTTTCCAATGTCAGCTGATTTTGGAGCCACACCGCCTGAACCGTGTCACTGGCCTGTCCTATGCTGGCGTCTGCCTCCTGCTGTTTGGACAGGGTTTGCTCCAGCCTGGCCAGCGCTTGCTCCTCCAGGGAGGTATCCAGCCGGACCAGCACTTCCCCCCGGCACACTGCCTGACCCTCCACCGCAAGCACCTGGACGACCTGACCAGCCACAGGGGCGATGGATACCTGCTCATTCCGATATCCAACCAGGCCCTCCAGCGATTGTGTGGAGATGAGATCCCCGCGCTCAATCACCGTGGTGCTCACAGGAATTTTGGGCGTGATCGGTAAAACAAACATCACCGCTACGGTACATACCGTCGCTGCGATAATGTAAAAGGAAGCCTTTGTTTTGGGCATGCTTTTCCCCTTTCACACATGACACAGGCGTGAAACGCGGCCATCGCTGGTTTCATTGCCGGTCCTATTCATGTTTATTGTGTCTGACTCGGCGCGGAGTACACATGCCAACTATTTGTAGCAAAGGCACCATCTGACTTTCCAGGCAAAAGAAAACCCACAGCATGCCTTCGGCAGCTGTGGGGCGTTTTTCTTCTGGCCGACGGGTCCAGCAACGCGAAGACTTTACCTGGACGAAATGCCCTGGCCAATCTGTTGTCGGGTCATGCGGATGTCCGTTAACTTTTCGCTGATGGATCGATCCAATTGCGCCAATATATCGTCGATATGGGCATATACATCATGGTATAGCTTCTCGATCTCTGCCTGGGTGTCCTGACGGATCTCCTCCACCTCCATCTGCGCCCGCGCCATAATCTCCTGCTCACTGACAAGCTGTTTAGCATGGTTTTCCGCGTCACTCAAAATCTTAGCGGCTTGTTCCTTAGCATCCGCAACCATATTTCTGGCTTGTTCCTGGCTTTTGGACACCATATCTTGAGCCTTTTGGTTGGCGCTATGCATCATGTTTTGGATCTGGCTATTGGCCTCTGAGAGCGCATGGTTCGCACGCATCGTGGCGTCCGCCTTGGCCTGCTCCGCAATCTCCCGGGCCTCGGAAATAATGCTGGCCTGGTTTTGGATAATGCCTTCCGCCGCGGTAATATCTGCCGGCATATCCGCAACAATCTCCCGTACCAGTTGCCGACAATGGTCCCGGTCCACCATGCACATGTTGCTAAGTGGCACCTTCTTCCCCATCGATAACACGCTATCCAATTCATCCAGCAAGGTATAGGTACGCTGCTGCATTGTATTTCCTCCTCTTTCCATACAAAACATTCACCTGGGTGACCGAAGCGTTGCCTCTACATCGCCCAGGATGACAGGCGGCACAAAGAAGGAAACATCCCCTCCAGAGCTGCCGATCTCCCTCACCACGCTGGAGCTAATGTACGCGTAACGGGGGGATGTCATCAAAAACAGGGTTTCGATCTCGGGCGAAATCTGATGATTCACCTGCGCCATCAAGAACTCGCTTTCAAAATCCGTTACCGCTCTCAGACCTCTGAGAACGATGCCGGCGTCCACCTTCTTCATGTAATCCACCAGAAGGCCTTCAAAACGATCAATCACGACTGCGGGCAGGTGGGCGCATGCCTTTTGAAGCAGCTCCATCCGTTGCTCCACGGTGAAAACCCCCTGTTTGCTCGGGTTGTTCAGCACCGCCACAATCACCTTCGGAAAGACGGTCAGCGCCCGCTCGATCAAATCCACATGGCCAACGGTCACCGGGTCAAAGCTGCCCGGATAAACGCACAAGCCCTCTTGCATGTTCGCCTCTCCTTTCCTTATTGCCGCTGTGCACGGTAGTCCAGCAAGGTGATCTCCGTGTCGCCATACACCCGGCGAGTACGCAGGTGAAAGGCCTGGGGAGGGCTGGGCGGACTGCCTCTGATGTGTTCCACCACCAACAGCGCCCCGGCCTGTAACAAACTCATCCGTTCCATCTGGGCGCAAACCTCGCCTACTTCCACCATGGCATAAGGCGGGTCCAAAAACACCAAGTCAAACCGCATCCCCATTGCCTGAAGCTTCTTGGTAGCCTGTAGCCAATCACAACCTAAAGCTTGTACCTGCTCTACAAAACCTAGTTTGGCAATATTTCGCAGAATGCATACCATGGCCCCCCGATCATGCTCCACCGCCACCGCCTGGCTTGCGCCTCGGCTTATGGCCTCCAGGGCCAGCGCGCCGCTGCCCGCGAAAAGATCCAACACTGTGGCTCCCTGCACCTCTCCCTGCAAGATATTGAAAAGCGACTCGCGCACCCGGTCCTGAGTAGGGCGGGTATCGTGACCCTTTGGCGCGAAAATCTGGCTTCCCTTGGCGCTTCCTGCGATGATGCGCATATCTGTCCCCCCTTAGATCAGCCGCTGGGGAGAATCGCTCCGTGCCCTGCGTTTGCGCTCCTTGTGTTCTTTGCGCTTCTTTTTCGCTTCCCCGATGGCAATGCTGGTGTTGATCTTCGCGCGGGCCCTTAGTCCAGCCTTGTACCCAAAGCCGAAGCCCAGCGGCGCGATCAGCACCAATAGCGGGCTGAGCCGCTCCACCCAGAGCAACGCAGCATCCCCCATCTGCACGGCCACATTCACAAAGGGCATCACCAGCGCCCGCGCCACCACGCGCAGAATATCCATGGCTCCCATGCCAACGCCCGTCTCATAATAGCGCAAGGCGTCACCAATCTCACTTTGCCAGCTGAGCTCTCGCAGCCACCCAGGTAAGGTCCCCAGGCGATATTCCGCCGGTCGGGTCAGTACCGCAAAGGTGATTGTGAGCAGGAAAAAGGGGGCGGCCCCTAACAGTGCGGCAAAGAACCCTTTGGCAGGATGGTAGCACCTGTCTCTATCCGCCCCATCCATCGGCTTGTTCTCCTGCAGCCACTGATACCGTATCTCCGCAAAGGCGGCATCGCTTTGGCCTTTGCCAAGCCCTCGGGAATACATATGCCAAACTGCAAGGAATACCGCCACTGCGCAGATCAACCCTTGCCAAAACAGGTTGCCCGTGTTCAAAAACACACCCAACAGCAGATAAATTACCGTCACCACCAGCAAGCTGAGAAACACACCATACCCGAGCTTCACCGTGTCGCGGCCATGCCAGGAACCCAGCAAAACCGGCTTGTGAACTTCCTGTACCTGCTTGGGTTCCTTGCGTGCTTTTTGCATGGTCGCTTCTCCCTCTTCATGGGGTATGTCCTATTTTACCAAAAAACCCTGCTCCCCGCAATGGATGCCCTCACAGCCCCACAAACCCTCTGGGAACCCGGCGGGTGATGGCCAGCAGCACCTCATAGCTGATGGTGCCTGCCCAGGCGGCCAATTCCTCAGCGTTAATCTCTGCCTGGCCTTGTTTGCCAAGCAACACCACTTCATCCCCCACCAACACGCCGGGGATGTCCGTCACATCGATCATGGTTTGATCCATACAGATACGCCCTACCACTGACGCCCTCTGACCCCGTACCAACATCTGCGCCTTGTTGCTGGCCGCACGGTGATAGCCGTCCCCATAGCCTACGGCCACCGTGGCCACCCGCATGTCACGGGAAGCGGTAAAAGCCCGTCCATAGCCAATGGTGTCGCCTACGGGCACGGCCTTCACACAAACCACCTCGCTTTTCCAGGAAAGAGCGGGGCGAAAAGGCAAGTGGGTGGGCACCGGCGGATACCCATACAGAGAAATCCCCTCTCGAACCCCTTCAAACAGCGCCTGGGGGGCCAGCAGACACAGAGCGCTGTTGGCCGCGTGAGCGGAGAGAGATGGATCAAAGCAATTCTTCAACTGGATGAACTTTTCCAGCTGCCGCCTGGAAAAATCGTTCATGCCGTCCCCCTGGCCCGGGTGGTCCGCATCGGCAAAATGGGTGTAGATGCCTGTGGCTTTCACCTGAGAGGCCTTGTCCAAAGCGGCTTGCAGGGCCTGCGCCTCCTGCAGCGTTTGCAGGCCGATGCGGTTCATGCCCGTGTCCAGCTTAATGTGTACATAGGCCGTCTTGTTTTGTTTTTGCGCCGCCACTTCCAAAAGACCAACCGTATACGCATCAAACACCGTCTGGGTCAAATCGTATTCCACAGCGGCGGCAAGGGCTTTTTCCATGGCGGCCCCCATCACCAAAATATCTTGCGTTAAGCCACTTTCCCGCAAAGCGATGCCCTCTTCCACCAAGGCTACCGCAAAAAAGGCCGCCCCCTCTAAGGCCGCGGCCTTCGCCACTTCTACGATCCCATGCCCATAGGCGTCCGCCTTCACCACGGGGATGACCTTCACCCCTGCCGGCATGGCATCCGCCAAGATACGATAGTTATGCCGGATAGCGCCTAAATCAACGATGGTACGGTTTTGCCGATACATAGAACAGCCCTTCCTGCCGCATGAAGCTTTTTACAGGCCACGCACTTCCTCCTGGGAGAGCAGCCTGACCCCCGCATCCGTCAGAATTTTGGCCGCTTCGGGCAGCTTATCCACCCGGAAGATGATGAGCGCATGATCCCCCGCGTTGCGCACAAAGCTATACAAATACTCCACCACAATGTCTTGCTCCGAAAGCATGGCCAGCACCTTTGCTAGGCCGCCCGGCGCATCCGGCACGGACACGGCCAGCACGTCGGTAAGCTTCACGGTGTAGCCATTTTCGGATATCAGCTTCACCGCCGCTTCGTAATCCGCCACAATGCCGCGCAAAATGCCAAAATGGGTGGTGTCAGCCACGGACAAAGACACAAGGTCAATGTTGTGTTCTCCCAGCAGCTTGGTGAAATGGGCCAACCGTCCCGGCGTATTTTCGATAAAAACCGAAATCTGCTTCACGTACATCTTCGGCACCTCCTCATTCATATGTCTACCCTTCATTATATCACGATTTTCATCTTTCCAGACAGAGGATTTCTCATCCCTTATCTTTGGCGCCGATCCTCCACCCGCTTGGCCTTGCCCTCGCTGCGGGGCAATGTGCCGGGCTGGCAAAGTTTCACCTGGGCGCTGATAAGGGCATGACTGGCCAGGGAGTTAATGATGTTGCGCTCCAATGTTTCCATATCCTTCACCGTATCGCTCATCATCTCCGGGGACAGCTCCACCTCCACCAACAGGGTGTCCAGCGTGCCCGCCCGATCCACCACGATGCGATAGTGAGGTTCAATGCCCTGGACCTGCAGTAGCGCGTGCTCGATCTGCGAGGGGAACACATTTACTCCACGAATGATGAGCATGTCATCGGTTCGGCCCATCACCCGGCCCATCCGCACATGGGTCCGGCCGCAGCCGCAAGGCTCGTCCGTAAGAATACACAGGTCGTGGGTGCGGTAACGAAGCAAAGGCATGCCGTGCTTGGTGAGGGTAGTGAAGGTAAGATCACCCTGCTGTCCATAGGGCAAGCTTTCACCTTTTTCATCAATGACCTCCGGCAGGAAATGATCCTCCCAAATATGCATTCCGTCCTTGGCCATGCATTCCATGGACACGCCGGGGCCCATCACCTCGCTGAGCCCGTACACGTTCAGCGCATCGATGCCCAGCTTCTCCTCGATATGCTTGCGCATGTCCTCGGTCCAGGGTTCCGCACCGAAAATGCCGCTGCGCAACCGCAGCCGATCCAGCGTGATGCCGGACTGCTCCATGGCCTCCGCCAGGTTCAGCGCATACGAAGGGGTGCAACACAATGCGGTAGAGCCAAAATCCTCCATCAGCATCAGCTGGCGGGCTGTGTTGCCGCCGCTCATGGGGATCACCGACGCGCCTACCCGCTCCGCGCCGTAATGCGCGCCCAGACCGCCGGTGAACAGCCCATACCCGTAGGCTACCTGCACCACGTCTTCTTTTGTCACCCCGGCACAGTACATGGCCCGAGCCATAAGCTCTGCCCAGCGATCGATGTCGCCGCTGGTATATCCTGCCACGCTGGGCTTGCCGGTGGTGCCACTGCTGGCATGGATGCGGATAATCTCGCTTTGGGGTACGGCAAACAGGCCAAAGGGGTAGTTGTCTCGCAAATCCTGCTTTTCAGTGAAGGGTAATTTCTGGATATCCTCCACGCCATGGATGTCCTTGGGCGTCAGGTGCAACGCCTGCATCTTATGGCGATAAAAGGGCACATTCTCATACACTCTGCGCACCACATCCCGCATGCGTTCATCCTGTAGGTTGCGCAGCTGGTCTCGCGGCATCTTCTCCATGGTGGGATTCCATACTAAATGTTTCATCTGGCGCTCTCCCTTTCGCTTTCATTGCTGACCATCGGAAGTGGGGGTAACGCCTGCATCCTGCCGGATGCTGGCGGCCCCTTTGGCAAACGCAGCAATGTTCATGGGGAGTGTGGCCCTGGGCACACAAACGGCGATGGCTCGCTTCCATGCATCCTCAGCAAAGGGCAAATAACGGCTTAGCATCCCCAGCAGCACCAGATTCACGGCCTTGGGGCTCCCAGCCTCCATGGCTAGCGCCAGGGCGTCCATGCTTTTCACTTCGCGGCCTGCCAGGGCGTCCATGGGTTCTTCCGGGTAAGCCATGGCTCCGATGATCACCGGCATGGGCAAGATGCGCTGAATGCTGATGATGGCGACGCCCGTGGGTTTCAAAAACGAAGCTGCGCGAGCGGCCTCCAGGGCTTCAAAGCTCACCAGAAAATCCGCCTGACCCTGTGACACCAACGGCGCATGCACATCCTCCCCCACGCGCACATGGGTGATCACGCTGCCGCCCCGCTGGCTCATGCCGTGCACCTCGCTCATCTTAACCTCATAACCCTCCGTCATAACCAGGCGGCCCAAGATCTTGCTGGCCAACAAGGTTCCTTGCCCGCCCACGCCCACGATGACCAGATCAAAGCTCGGCTTGCTCATTTTGATTCCTCCCCGCTGTGGATGGCCTTGAAGGGGCAGACCTGTGCGCACATGCCACAGCCGCTGCATTGGGCCGGGTCAACGACCACCTGGCTGCCCTGCCGCTGCAATGCCGGACAGGAAAGCTTCATGCACGTGCCGCAGTTCTTGCAGCCTTGGATTTCGTATGGGGCATGGGGCGTCTTGTCCAAAAGGGCGCAGGGTCGGCGGGCGATAATTACGCTAACGGCATCCCGGCCGGTCTCTTCCCGCAGCGCAGTCTCGGTCTGCCGCACGTCAAAGGGATCCACCACCCGCACATGCTGCACGCCACAGCCTCGCACCAGCTTTTCCAGGTCGATCTCCGGCGCGGGGTTGCCGTGGATGTCCTTGCCGGTGGCTGGGTTTTGCTGGTGGCCGGTCATGCCGGTTATGCGATTATCCAAAATCAGCACGGTGATGGCTTCCTGGTTATACACCGCATCGATCAAGGGGGTGATGCCGCTATGCAAAAAGGTGCTGTCCCCCAGCACTGCCACGGTACCCTTGGAAAACTCCTTGCCCTGTGCTCTTTCCGCGCCGCTGGCCATGCCGATGCTGGCGCCCATGCACAGGCAGGCATCCATAGCATTCAGTGGCGCCAAGGCCGCCAAGGTATAGCATCCGATATCCCCCATCACGCGCAAGCCCAGCTTGTTGATGACATGAAAGGCGCCCCGATGGGGGCAACCGGGACACAGCACTGGCGGCCGGGCGGGCAGGTCGGCGGCGGGATCCGCAGGTACCGTTTTGCCCAACACTGCGGCTCGAAGCTTGTCCGCGCTCAATTCCCCCTGAATCCCTGTGAGCGCCTTGCCCTCCACCGGGATGCCCGCGGCGGCAATGTCCTTTTCCATCAGCCCTTCTAGCTCTTCAATCACGATGAGCCTTTTTACCTTGGAGGCAAAGTCCGCAATCCTTTTGATGGGCAAAGGATACACCATGCCCAACTTCAGCACACTGGCCTGGGGCAGCGCTTCCTTCACGTACTGGTAACAGACGCCGCTGGTTACCACGCCCACGTCCTTCCCCTGCCATTCCACCCGGTTGATGGGCATCTTGTTAGCAGCCTCCGCCAAAAAGACCTCCCGCTGCTCCACCTTCAAATGGCGCTTGCGGGCCATGCCAGGCATCATCACATATTTCTGCGCGTCCTTCTGGTAGGGCTTCACGCCGCTATGGCTGCGCTGGCGTAAGGCCACAAGGCTCCTGGCATGGGCGATGCGGGTGGTAAGCCGCACAAAAACCGGCGTGTCCAGCTCCTCGCTCATTTGAAAGGCCAGGGCCGTGAAGTCTTTGCATTCCTGGCTGTCCCCGGGCTCCAGCATGGGCACATGGGCCGCCCTGGCATAATACCGGCTATCCTGCTCGTTTTGGCTGCTGTGCATGGCCGGATCGTCCGCGCAGACAAGCACCAATCCGCCGCTGATCCCCGTATAGGCGGCGGTAAAAAGTGGATCAGCCGCCACGTTGACCCCTACATGTTTCATGCAGGTCATGGCCCGGGCCCCCGCGATGGCCGCCCCATAGGCCACCTCAGCCGCCACCTTCTCGTTGGTGGCCCAGCTGCAATTGATTTCTTCATAGGTGGCGGCGCATTCCGTAATCTCCGTGCTGGGCGTGCCGGGATAACTGGATACCACCTTGACCCCGGCTTCCCAGGCGCCCCGAGCCACCGCTTCGTTACCCAACATCAGCTGGGTAACGTCCTTGGCCTCCGCCTCATGCAGGTTAGCGGACATTGCTTTTTCCAACTCATCCACAGGAATGATCTTCTCCATCGCCTTCATCCCCCCTTTATCGTAAATCTGTCATCCGCTTGGCCTTGCCCTCAAAGCGCTTCAAAGAGTAAGGCGAAACCAGCGTCACTTCCACATCCAGCTGTAACACGTTGCGCAGGTCGCTTTTGATCCTGTTGTGCAGTGCCTCCAGCTCGCTGTACCGATCCAGCAGGCTGGCATCCACCAGCTCCACCTTGACCTGCAAATGGTCCTGATAGCTCGTCCGGCTCACCACGATCTCATAATGCGGTCCAATGCCGCTTTGGCCCATCAGCACGCTTTCGATCTGGGAGGGGAACACGTTCACTCCGCGGATAATCAGCATATCGTCGCTGCGGCCCTTGACCTTTTCCATGCGCAGCTGGGTACGGCCACAGGCGCAGGGCTCCTGGATCAGCCGGGTAATGTCCCGGGTGCGGTAGCGAAGGGCGGGTTGCCCCTCCTTGGTCAGGGTGGTGATGACCAGCTCGCCCTGCTGCCCCAGGGGCAGGGGTTGCTCCGTATCCGGGTCGATGATTTCCGGCAGGAAGTGATCCACATTGATATGCATGCCGCATTTATGCTCACACTCTCCCGCCACACCCGGTCCCAACACTTCGGTAAGGCCATAATTCTCCGTGGCCAGGATGTGGAAACGGCGTTCAATCTCAGCCCGCATCTCCTGGGTGCTGGCCTCCGCCCCAAAAAGCCCCACCCGCAGGCGGATTTCCTTCAGGGCATTCATCTTTTCCGCCGCCTCGGCCAGGTACATGGCATAGCTGGGGGTGGCAATCAGCACCGTGGCTCCAAAATCCCGCATAATCTGGATCTGTCGCTCTGTATTGCCGCTGGAGATGGGAATGATGGCCGCGCCGATCTTCTCCAGCCCGCCGTGAAGGCCGAATGCCCCGGTAAAAAGCGTATAGCCAAAGGAAATTTGGGCGATATCTTCCTCGGTGACGCCTCCAGCGGTGGCCAAGCGCGCGATGTTTTCCGCCCACATATCCAAATCCCCCCGGGTGTACCCGGCGGTGATGGGCTGACCCGTGGTCCCGCTGCTGGCATGGATGCGCACAATTTTTCTCATGGGCACAGCCAACAGCTTGAAGGGGTATTGTTCCCGCAGCTCCAGTTTGCTGGTCAGGGGAATTTCGTGGATGTCCTTCAAGGATTGAATATGGGATGGTTTGATGCCCGCTTCATCCATCTTTTCTCGGTACATGGGCACATGATCGTACGCGGTCTGAACGGTATGCTGGAGACGTTCCAGCTGGATCCTCTCCATTTCTTTTTGAGTGGCGCATTCCATCGCCGGGTTCCAAATCGCCATGGCGCTTCGCTCCTTCCGTACTTCTGCCAAGGGCGGAGATGTATAATGATAAAGTATAGCACAAGGTACAAAGGATGGAAAGGATGCGGATGTTTTTACCTTGCATTCCTTGTGCGTTACCTGGATGGAGGCAATCATCAAGACCCCCCGGCCAATTCGGCCGGGGGGGTGCTGGTTTCTTCCTTGTCAGCTCTCTGTCGCGGTTTTCTTTTTACTTTCCGTGGTTGGCTTGGGTTCTTTTTCAGCTGCAGGCTTGGGTTTGCCCGCCAACGTCCCTTTAGGCTTTTCCTTGACAACTCCCTTAGGCTTTGCTTTCTCTGGCTGCTGGCTCATCAGCTTGTGATAAATCTCTAAATACTTTTCCGCGCTGCTGGCCCAGCTGTAATCCCCTTCCATGCCGCGCAACCGCAGGGAGTGGATGACCTCCTGATCGTTCTTAAAAAAATGCAACGCGCGGCGAATAACCGCCAGCATGTCATGGGCGTTATAATTGAGAAAGGTAAAACCATTGCCTTTGTCCACATATTCATTGTAACTGAGCACGGTGTCGCGCAGTCCGCCCGTTTCCCGGACGATGGGCACCGTTCCATACCGCATGGCGATCATCTGGCTGAGGCCGCAGGGTTCAAACAACGAGGGCATCAAGAAAAAATCCGCGCTGGCATACAGCTTATGCGCCAGCTCATGATCCATGGCAAAGCGGGCCGCTACTTGGTGCTTATATTGCTGCTCCGCCCAACTGAACAGGTTCGTATATCGGGCATCTCCCATGCCCAGCACCACCAGCTGCACATTCTCCTCCATCAAGTCTCCCAGCACGCAGTCCACCAGATCCAGGCCTTTCTGATTGGTCAGGCGGCCCACCATCGCAATCAGCGGTATCTTTTCGTCCACTTTCAACCCCAGCTCCTGCTGTAGGTAGCGTTTGTTTTCCGCTTTGCCGCTGAGATCCTCCTTGGTAAAGTTGGCATAAATCAGCGGGTCTATTTCCGCATCATACTCCACCACATCAATGCCATTGAGCACGCCATACAGGCTCTCCTTCCTGGCGCGGATCAGGCCGTCCAGCCGCTCGCCATAGTATGCGGTGGTGATCTCCTGGGCATAGCTGGGGCTGACGGTGGAAATGCCATCGCTATACACCAGACCTGCCTTCATGAAATTGGCGCAACCGAAGCACTCCAGCTTATCCGCGCTCCACAGGCCATCCCCAAGGCCCAGCACATCCTGCACCTCTTTGATGCCAAAAATGCCCTGATATTGTAGATTGTGAACGGTAAACAGGCTGCGGATGCCCAAGTAGAAGGGCAGATGCGCATACTGAATCTTATGAAGCGCCGGGATCATGCCGCTTTGCCAATCATGGGCATGCAAAAGGTCCGGGTGAAAATCCAACAGCGGCAAAGCGTTGAGCACAGCCCGGCAAAAAAAGCCAAAGCGCTCATATTCATCGCCCCCCAGGCCATAGATATAGGGCCTGCCAAAATAGTATTTGTTATCCAAAAAATAGTAGGTCACGCCGTCCTTTTGCAGCATGTGCACCCCGCAGTACTGCCGCCTCCACCCCAGCTGCACATCAAAATGCAGCTGAAACCGCATCTTTTCCTGCCATTGCTGGCCGACGGCCGTATAGAGGGGTAGCATCACCCGCACATCATGACCCTTTGCAGCCAGCACAGGGGCCAAAGAACCCACCACATCCGCCAAGCCCCCGGTTTTCACAAAGGGTACGCATTCGCTGGCGGTAAAAAGAATATTCATAGGTCTCCTCCTTTGCCTCTATGATTGCTCTGGCATGGTTCCACCTCTAAACGGTCATGCTCTTGGAAATCACGATGGGATAAGCCCTGGGGCCAATCAGACGGCCATCACGCTTGATCACGGCCTGTTTGTCCAGGATACAGTTTTCCAGCTGCACCCCTTCTTCCACCACGCTATCTTGCATGATGATGCAGTTCTTCACCCTCGCGCCCTTCTCAATGCGCACGCCGCGGAACAGCACGCTGTGCTCCACTGCGCCGTTGATCCTGCACCCGTCCGCCACCACGGAGTTGGTAATCTTGGCATCGTCCAAATAACGGGCGGGTAGCTCGTCCCTCACCTTCGTATACACCGGGCGATCCTCCATGAACAGTTCATGACGGATCTTGGTATCCAAAATATCCATGTTAAACTGGAAATAGCTCTGCACACTGTCCATTCGAAAACATACATCCTTGTATTCATAGCCGGCTACTTTCATGCCCGCGTCCCGGAGCATCCTCTGAATCACATCCCGGATCAAATCGTGATAGCCGTGGGCCGCGCCTCTGTCCACCAAGTCCAGCAGGATGTCCTTTTTCATCAGCATCACATCCAGGCTGGTGCTTTCATATCGAGGTTTGGTGGGGTCGATCTCCATGTCCGTCACCAGACCGTCCGCATTCACATGATAATAGACTCCATATTCAGGACGCTGCATATCCTTGCGGTTGGTGTACATGATGGTGATATCCGCATCGCTCTTAAAATGCGCCTCAAACATCCCCTGAAAGTTGGCATTAAACACAATCAGGCTGTTGCAAAGCAGCACATACTCTTGCCGGCTTCTGCGCAAATAGCCCATGTTGGAGTGCAGCGCATCCAACGAACCATTGTATACGCCCACGTTCTCCCGGGTCAAAAAAGGCGGCAGAATGTATAAGCCGTCATTTTTGCCATGAAGGTCCCACTCTTTGCCGCTGCCCAAATGGTCCATCAGGCTATGGTAGTTCTTTTGCATGATGACTCCCACATTCTTAATGCCGCTGCCCACCATGCTGCTTACCAAAAAATCGATGACGCGATACCGCCCTGCCACCGGCACGGCGGCCACTGCGCGCTGCAACGTCAACTCCCGCAAAAAGGCGTCCTTTTCGCCGGTATAAATCACGCCCATCACATTTTTCATGGCTGTCGCCTCCTTGATCGCAATTCAACAAGTCACTGGGCTCGTTGGTCCCCGGCTTTGACCACCTCGCCAGCGGGCAGCTCTACCTTGTTGCCCACAACGGCGATTTTACCGCTTTCCTCACCCACCACCGCGCCAGCGCCAATCACCGCCCCTTCCGCTATGATGGCCCGCCGCACCTGCGCGCCGCGCTCGATCACAGCGCCTGGCATCACCACGCAGCCCTCCAGGCTGGCGCCTTCCTTCACAATCACGCCGGCAAACAGCACGCTGCCGGCCACCTTACCATAGACCTCGCAGCCCTCGGAAATCAAGCTGTTGCGCACGATAGCGCCTTCCGCGATAAAATGCGGCGCCATGCCGGGATTACGGCCATAGATGCGCCAATTGGTATCATAGAGGTCTATGGGCATTGGCATTTGCAGCAGGTCCATGTTGGCCTCCCATAGGCTTTCAATGGTTCCAACATCCTTCCAATAGCCTCCAAAATCATAAGCATATAAACGTTGCTTGTCCAGCAGCATCTTGGGAATGATGTTCTTGCCAAAGTCATTTGAGCTGGCCTTATCGCCGGCGTCCGCGATCAAATAGCCGCGCAGCTTTTCCCATGTGAAGATATACACCCCCATGCTGGCCTTGTTGTTCTTCGGCTTAGCCGGTTTTTCCTCAAACTCGGAGATGGCGTTTTCCTCATTGGTGTTCATGATGCCAAAACGGCTGGCTTCCTCCCAGGGAACCTCCCGCACCGCAATGGTGGCATCCGCTTCTTTATCGATATGATATTGCAGCATGGCGTTATAATCCATCTTATAAATATGATCGCCACTTAAGATCAGCACATATTCGGTGTTGAATTGCTCAATAAACGCCATGTTCTGATAAATGGCGTTGGCGGTCCCCTTGTACCACTCGCCTTGCTTGCCCTTCACATACGGCGGCAACACATAGACGCCGCCATGGGCCAAGTCCAAATCCCAGGGGGATCCGCTGCCGATGTAGGCGTTCAGCTCCAAAGGCTGGTACTGAGTCAGCACGCCCACCACGTCAATGGCGCTGTTGGTGCAATTGCTCAACGGAAAATCAATGATGCGATATTTGCCTCCATAGGGGATGGCCGGCTTGGCCATATCCACTGTTAGGATGCCCAGGCGGCTTCCCTGACCGCCTGCCAACAACATGGCGATACATTGTTTCTTCATCATCATGGAAAGAACAGCTCCTTCGCTTGCAATGTGAGGATTGCCGTTGCCAAGATGGGTCCAATGAATGCTGATTTCTTTGAAGATATACCAAGTTCATCCATCGCTGGAGCGATTTTCCACTTTACACTATATCCTTTTCGCCGCTTAAAAGAGTTTTCCCTTTACGCCGCCGTACTTTCCGCCAGGACTCCGCTACCGCTCCGCCCTTGGCCGGAGAAACCGTCGTCGCCTTCAACCGAACAAAACGCAGGTTGGGCCTCCTTTGTGGCAGGATCTTATCATAATCAAAATATACACAGCTAAGGGGCGGCATGCAGATATCCGCCCAGAAGGGAAAATCGTTGAAGCCACCACGCATCACCGTGATTTCATAGGCATTGAACTGATCGCTGCCACCAAATTCCGCATGGTCCGTGTTGAACACCTCATTCAAGCGACCTCCCAGGGGCAAACCAATGCGGTACATGGGATGAAACACCGGTGTAAAGTTAACGGCGCACAACAGCGCTTTGCCCTGCTTGTCCGTGCGGATAAACACCAGCACGCTGTTATCCGTATCGTTGGGGGTGATCCACTGGAACCCATCCCAAGAGTTGTCCACCTCATACATGGCGGGGGTTTCTCTGTATAGATGGTTGAGTGCCTTCACGCAGGCCTGTAACTGGGGGTGCCGGTCATAGACCAGTAAAAACCAATCCAGCTGATCATCATACTTCCACTCGATAAAATGGGCGAATTCACTCCCCATAAACAGCAGCTTTTTCCCTGGATGGGCCATGGTATATCCATAGAGTGCCCGAAGGCCCGCAAATTTCTGCCACAAATCGCCGGGATTCTTATCCAACATGCTATGCTTGCCGTGCACTACCTCATCGTGGGAAAAGGGCAGGATGTAGTTTTCGCTGAAAGCATAAAACAGGCTGAAAGTGATCTTGCTGTGGTGATACTTGCGATGGATGGGATCCAGCTTGATATAGGCCAACACATCATTCATCCAGCCCATGTTCCACTTGAAACCAAAACCAAGGCCGCCAATGTATGTGGGTGCCGTCACCATGGGAAATGCGGAACTCTCCTCCGCCACCATCATCAGGCCCGGAAAATCGTGATACACGGTTTGGTTCAAACGACGCAAAAAATTGATGCCGTCCAGATTTTCCCGCCCTCCGAAGCAATTGGGAATGTACTTGCCGGGCTCCTTGCAAAAATCGTAAAAGATGATGCTGCTCACCGCATCCACCCTCAGGCCGTCCGCATGAAAGACATCCAGCCAGAAGCAGGCATTGCTCAGCAGAAAGCTGCACACCTCACCCCGGGCAAAATCAAACAACCGAGTCCCCCACTGGGGGATCTCTCCGCGGCGAGGGTCTGGGTGGCAGTATAGGTCTGTTCCGTCAAACTTATACAGGCCAAACTCATCTTTGGGATAATGCGCGGGAACCCAGTCCAAAATCACACCGATATCCGCCTGGTGGCATCTGTCAATGAGACGCATCAAATCATGCGGCGTTCCATAGCGGGCCGTGGCGGAGAAAAAACCTGTTACTTGATACCCCCAGGACATATCCAGGGGATGCTCCATCACGGGCAGCAACTCAATATGGGTATAGCCCATCTCCTTCACGTAAGGGATCAGCTGCTCCGCAAACTCCAAATAACTCAGGAACCCGCCGTCCTCCTTACGCCGCCAGGATCCGATATGCACTTCATAGATATTGACCGGGCTCACATAGGGGTTGAAAGCACCCCTTTGCTGCATCCATCCCGCGTCCTGCCAGGCATAACCCTCCACCTCGTAAAGGCGGCTGGCCGTATTGGGCCTCAACTGGCTGAAAAAAGCATAGGGATCCGCCTTCATGCGCCAGGTGCTATCCATACCAAGCACCGCATATTTATAGGTGGGAAACCCATCCTCAGGCACGTTTTTCCAAAGCTCCTGCTTTGAGAGGCGCAATTCCCAGGTGCCATCATATTGCTTTTCCATGGTATGGCAGCTTTTGTCCCAGCCGTTAAACTCCCCCACCAGGGACACTTGCTTGGCATTGGGCGCCCAAACACAAAAATGCCATTTTTCCAGCGATCCCTCTAGGCAAGGATGCGCCCCAAGCATTTCATAGGCACGGCGATTGGTTCCCTGATGAAATGTATCACGAATTTCCGCTGACGGCGCTACATACCTCACTGGGCAAGCCCCCCTCGCACTCTGTACTCAAGAGAAAATCTGCAATTCTATGAGCCCTGTGTCTCTATTGTATGCTGGATACAGCGGATTCGTCAAGCTGTTTATGGTTGTTTTTTCCTGGATTACCGTCAAACGGTTTTCTCGTTTCGTTTGCTTCATTTTTATTAATGCCTACGTGGGTGTTATGGAGAATCTGAAAAGCGGCAGCCTCATCAAGGTACAAATTGTCGGACGCCTTGCATCGCTCTTTGCCACTCAAAGTCCACGTTGGGTTGATTTTGCAGCAACTCGCCGTTGCAAAATCGACCCAAGCATGATAAAATGATTTGCTGCTTTCCAGCAGCTATGTCCCTGCCCGCAAAGGAGGAACCCCACGTGCCACGTCAGGAGGGTATCAGGCCCATTGCACAGAACAAAAAGGCCTGCCACGAGTATTTCGTGGAAGAAGCCTACGAATGCGGCCTTTGTTTGTCCGGCACGGAGGTCAAAAGCATGCGGCTGGGGCATGTGAATCTAAAGGAAAGCTTCTGCATGATCCGCCATGGCGAGCTTTTCGCCGAGGGGATGCACATCAGTCCTTACGAGCAAGGAAATATCTTCAACACCGATCCTTTGCGGCCCAAGAAGCTGTTGATGCACGCCAGCGAGATCCGCAAGCTATCGGGGCTGGTAAGCCGGCAAGGTTATACGCTGATTCCTCTGAAGATATACCTGAAAAACGGCCTAATGAAGCTGGAGCTGGGATTGTGCAAGGGTAAGCATCTGCACGACAAGCGAGACGTATCTGCGCAGAAGGACGCCAAACGCGAAATGGAACGAGCCTTTGCCCGCAAGCAGGAGGGATAACACAAGCGTTTGAGCAAAAAAGTGGCGCCTTTGTCAGTGTTGTTCATGGGGGTGTTCTGGTTTCGACGGGGGTTGTCGAGGGTCAGGTAAGCGAGCCGCGGACCCTGTACCGCGTAACAACGGGGAAAAAAGATAACTGACAATAGCGATTTCGCTTTCGCGGCTTAATGCCGCGCGTCGGCCCGGGTTTTCCACAGGCCCGGTCACCGGCGTCAGCTATGTGGACAACGAGTGCGCCCAAGCTTTGAAGCGTTACCCGTAATGATGAAGCTACCGTAGCCGCAAGCCCGCCAAGGGGCGTGCGGGGAGGGGAATCCTAAAACCTTGGATGCGCTCGGAGAAAACCTGGCAAGCGTGCCTTCGGACAGGGGTTCAAATCCCCTCACCTCCACCACCATCTTAGGACTACGGTATTGATACAATGCCAACGCCCTCGAAAAGCCTAGACATTCTAGGCTTTTCAGCTATCTAAGGGTCGAAAAACGGCACAAACCGCGGTTCAAAAGGCTGGGCAACGGCAAAACATTTGCGATACGCCGCCGCACGAAGGCGGAATCACCCGCCGGATCTGCCCGCCCCGGATATCGTGCTGTACGATTGCCGCTAGCCAACCCGAGCCGCGACGCAAACAACACGAGGGCTGGACTCCCACACGCGGTGTGCGGAGCCCAGCCCATTTTGCAAGCGATGATTGCACGCTTATATGATGGTAAAAATGTTGATGATCGGGCCAATCATCCGCGTCCGATCCGTTTGGCCAAAGTGCACGCTGAGCGCACTGTTTCCGCCGCCGGGCGTCACAAAAATCGCCGAGGTCGCCACGGTGGTCGAGCCCACCCGGCCTTCCGCCCGGTT
>JAVBSI010000051.1:0-40421 GCA_031556815.1 Eubacteriales bacterium
CACCCAGCCCGCAGTGCCTCACAACCCGCCGGCCAAGTGGTATTAATTTCCACGGGGGTTGTTTCTGCGTGGTTTACCACCACACTATACCCGTAGCTTGCGGGCGCGGGGCCCCCCCCCGGCCCCCGAATCTCGTTGATAGATGGCATAGAAGGCGAGCTTAGCTTATACTGATCCCCATTTTGCCAATCCCCATTTGACAGATGAGTACGATCGTACTAAAATATATTGGCATGACTGTACTGCTTTATTGACAAAACTACAATACAAAAGGAGAACTACGATCAACAGGAAAGAGCAAATCCTTGATGCCGCGATTGATGTTCATAGGGAGCTGGGATATTCAAATTCCGTTGTTGGTCAAGCCGCGGAAGGGATAGATGCCAGCCAAGGAATTGTACCCTATGATGCTCCGACGGGGGCATCCCTGCCGCGTTCTATCGCAGTAAATGACCACGATGAAGTCGAAAGCTATCTAGAGCGGCATCCAAGGCGTGGCACGGCTGCCAAAGATACGCTGCACAGCAATATTGAATTGTGTTTCCATTTTTCCGCTGAATGCAAAAACGAAACCGCCGCTATCATTGTTATGATGCGGAGTCATCGCACCCATGTGAACGGGGAAACAGTTGAAAACCAGGGCAACGGCATTGATCAGCCGTTGCCCGCCGTTTTATGGCTTGGCAAGGTGAAGAGAAAAATCTCAAAGTTTTTCAATATGGCTGAAACAGGAGGGAAAAAGGATGATTGAAGTCACAAACCTGACCAAGCGCTATGGTAAGCTGGTTGCAAACAATGATATTTCGCTTTCTGTAAAGCCCGGCGAATTGACGGTGTTGCTGGGGCCAAACGGTGCGGGAAAATCTACACTGATCAAAAGCATTTGTGGGCTGCTGCGTTTTGAGGGAAGCATAACCGTGGGAGGGCATGACAACCGCAGCACCGAAGCCAAGCGCATCCTGGGCTATATTCCCGAAATACCTGCCCTTTATCCTATGCTTACAGTGCGCGAGCATATGGAGTTTATTGCACGGGCCTACCAGCTCAGTGACTGGGAAGCAAGGGCGGACGATGTGCTGCGGCGCTTTGAGTTGGATGACAAGAAGAATAAGCTGGGCAAGGAGCTGTCCAAGGGGATGCAACAAAAGGTTAGCATATGTTGCGCCGTGCTGACCAACCCGCGCGCCGTTATTTTTGACGAGCCTCTGTTGGGTCTTGATCCTCACTCCATTCGGGAGCTGAAGAGCCTGGTTGCGGAGATGAAGCAAAATGGCTGCGCCATGATTGTATCCACTCACATGATTGAAAGCGTAGAGGACGACTGGGATACCACCTGCATTATGAAGGACGGGGTGATCGCCCGCGCCTGTCGTCGTGAGGAACTGGATAGCGGCAGTGATTTGGAGGACTTGTACTTCGCCATCACCGAAAAGCGGGGGGAGGCGATGGTTTGAACAGCCATTTTTATCTGTTGCGTACCAGCCTGAAAAATCGCATCAAAGAGATGATCCATAAACCCGGAAAGCTTGTTATGTACTTGTTGGTGATTGCGGGTATTTTGACAGGGCTAATCGTCACGCTTTCCCGTTCGGCCCAAGCCGATGCGACCATGCCTCTGTACCATTTCCTGCCGATTTTCTTTGCGTTTTTGCTGCTGTTTTACGGAATTTCTATCCAAAAGGGGCTTTCCTCCGGTGATGCCATTTTTGGCATGAACGATGTCAATCTTTTGTTTGTCTCGCCGGTCAACCCACGTGCGACACTTTTGTATGGGGTGATACGGCTCGTGGGAATGTCGTTTTGGGCGGGATTTTTCATCTTATTCCAAGGAGGCACTCTCTCTCTTTTTGGTATAGGCTTTCATGGAATGCTGATTTTGTTTGCCGTGTTTATTCTCTATACGGTGGTGCTGACCCTTCTGTCACTGGTTATATATAGTACTACCAATGGAAAGCTTGCTCGCAAAAGGCTTGTGCGAATATTTGCCGTGGCGGTCTTTGTTCCTATATTGGCGCTTTTTGCTTATCGATTCGGGCAAACCGGCGATATGCTTTTGGCGCTGAATGCTGTCATTCAGTCCTGGCTTTTGGCAGCGACTCCGTTTGTCGGCTGGGCATCTGCGGGTGCTATCGCCCTCATTGACGGCAACATGCTGGCAGGTTTTGGCTGGCTAGGGCTCCTGGCGCTCACCGGTGCGGGAATGCTTATTTACATCATGTACAGTCGTTCGGACTACTATGAGGATGTGCTGGTTGCCACCGAAACGGCCTTTGAGAAAAAACGTGCGGCGGCCGAGGGAGATGTGCAAACCATGGGCTCGACAAATGCCAAAGTGAAAGTGACAGCCACTGGTCTAAACGGTCATGGGGCGCAGGTGTTTATGTATAAGCATCTACGTGAGACATTTCGTCAAAACCGGTTTGGCTTTTTTAGCATGTATGTGCTGATTATGGCGGCAGCTCTCCTTGTGCTTTCCTTTTTCATGCGTGGCAAAACAGATGTTATTACGATTCTGCAAATCCTTCTTTGGATGCAGGTCTTTATGATCGGCACAGGACGGGGCCTGCTGGAGACTTATTCTCATTATATCTACATGATTCCAGGGTCCACGTTTAAGAAGCTGCTTTGGAGCAACATGGAGCTGATGCTGCGCACGTTGGTGGAAAGCCTGTTGCTGCTAGGGTTTCCCGGTTTTATCCTTGGCAGCCATCCGCTGATCATTTTGCTCAGCATAGCAGTCTACGTTTTCTTTTCGCTAATGCTTTTGGGCGTCAACTATATGTTCATGTGCTGGTTTGACGCCAACCTTTCCAAAGGCATCTTATTGATGGTCTATTTGATTGCGGTGCTTTTGATCATCGCCCCCGGGCTGACGGCAGCGCTTATTGTTGGCTCTTCACTGGGTGGCTTTGCCGGCACGCTACTGGGCTTGGTGATTCTATCCGTCTGGGAGTTGATTGCAGGACTTGCAAGCTTTGCGCTGTCCAAAAATGTCTTGAGTAATTGCGATATGCCCAGCAATACAAAATAATACATTCCTGGAGCGAGAAGTTTTTAGGATGAATAGTGACTCCCGAATTTTTCAGCCCGCCAGACTTCGCATCCCTGATAGGGATTGGCCGTACCAATGAACAGCTTGCGCCCGTCATTGGTGACGGTCATGGTTCTCAGTCCATAGTTGTAACGGTTCTTGAATCCATCCAATGAAATTGCCTTGAAGCACCTTCCATTTTTGCTTTCCCACAAATCAAAACCAAACTCCTTGGGGTATTTCACAATAGACTTGATCAACGCCTTCATCCATCTCAGCACATTATACTCCGATGGAAGAGAGATCGGGAAACGTGAAAGCATGTTCAGAATATTGTTCAGCGAAAAGCGCTCGGAAAAGGAGGAAGCATCCGCCTCGCTTTCCTCTTGGTTCGCAAGCATGGTCTTGATAATGCTATACCCAAGAATGGCCGAATCCCACGAACCGATATACAGGATATCCCTGTACGCCTTGATTTGCCAGCAGTATGCGTTGAAAATGCTCCCGAAGCCCGAAGGGGTACATGCGCAGTTTCTTCTGCCTGTGGAAGGGCGCGTCGGAGCAATCGGCGAGCTGCCTACAACCACTTTCCAGCGGTCATTTTTGGAAATCCGAATCACATCGTATCCCTTGGGCGGGACAATGGTTTTGTTCGGATCGACGCTTTGAAGCCCCACCCATATACCGCTTCCCACATACAGGTGGTCTCGATACACCTCCATGCTCATCGGCACTTCATTCAGCGCATCTCCAGCGCCCTTATCCACTACAAGCTGCCATCCGCCCTGTTCAGGATGGGCGCTTTTCCAAATTTCAAAACCACCGGCGGGCGATGTGCCGATATACAGATAACCGCTAAAGCTGATCATGGAGACGACTTCTCCAGTTGGAATATGGCCGCCCCCAAAGTCGATTTGCCTCCAGCCCTTTTGCGGAGCCTCCGTCACGAAAAGATAGGAGGAAGGGCTAAAATCCAGCGCATTGGTGGCTCCAGTGTAAAGCTTGTTCTTGTGGACAACCATGGAACGCGTACTAAAGCCAGATGGAATCCCAGCGCCGATTTCGGTAAAGCTTGTTCCGTTGGTTGTCATGAGCAAGGTGATGGTCGTGTCAACGCCAAAAGAGGCGCAAAACAGCGCCGGAATCCCGTGCTTGCCGGTGTAGGTGATCATATAGCGGAAACCCATGATACTGCCGTCTTGAGGCCCCTTGTATACCCGCTCCCACTGTTCTTTTTTCCCGCCGGATACGGGGTATCTCCATATTTCCGCATCGTTGGTTGGGTTCATTGGGGTCATTTCAGGCGGCGGGGTGACGCCTAAGCCAGCCATTGTGGAATACGGGATATTTCGCCCGGTTCCCACATAAATGAAACCACAAAACTCCGCCATGCTCCAAGCATAATTATTCTGCCTGGCATTGTCCAAATCGGTTGCGTCAAAACCATTGACCGGCGTTATTTTACTAAACTCGTTACATTTCATTACATTTTCACCTTATCCTTATCCAGAGGCAAGAAAACAGGCTGCGCCATCGTAAGAAAATGGATATTCAGCCTGTTCCCCTTGGGTGCATATCATTCAGCAGCAGCAATCGAAATCTACCCTGTTTTTTCGCCACGCGGCGATCGCGGCCTCATACTTGGCGATCGGAACAGGCCCTTCCAGCGCCTTTTTTCCCACATAGAGGGTCTGGTCTTCTCTGGCCATTGTGGTCCATTTCACAAGGGATATCGCATTGTTTTCAATTTCAATGGCTGTGATACAGCGCGGGTGCACGCAGCTGCCATCGTTGAAATAAAGACTTTCACCTGGACGGGGGAATACGGGGCGGTGCGTATGCCCCGCAATCAGGATCTGTCCCTGCGTCCGGGCAAATTCCGCCAGCTTCTTTTCGATCTTCTCCCGTTGCTTGTGGGGGCGTCCCGCCCCAGTGGGCGCGTTAAAGCCCACCATTTCCAACGGACGCCATACATACCGCACCAAAAAGCGCGCAAAGCGCGACAGTGTATCATTCAATAGGCTACCCTGGTGCCCATGCACCAAAAAAATCCTTGACTTGCTCTCCTGGTTTTCCAGAATCAATCCTTCGGTAATCTTGATTTCGGGGAAAAGCGGACAGTGCTTATCTTCGCTGTCACAAAAATACTGTTGAAAAAATCGTCGGGCAAAAGAGCGCTTCCGTTTCACGCCGTCATGGTTCCCGAAAAGCATGTGCATCCGCTGCTGCCCATAAAACTGTGACATGATCCAAAAGGCATCGCTGTGAACATCAATAATGGTCTTCATATTGCGGTTTTCCCAGAGTTCATCTCCATCGCCCAGTTCGATATAGGTGAACCCACGTTGAAAATAGTGCTCCAACGCCGCGAAAAAAAACGTTTGGTTCGGCAGATTGTTATCGTTTGTATTTCCTTGTCCCCTGTGGCAGTCGCTCATCAACACAAACTTGGAGGAAGCGTTATAGGGGATCACCTTCGCTTTCTGATAAACACCGCGCAGGCGGCTTTGGGTGGATAACATGATGCTTCCCTCATCCACAAAAAATATTGGTCACTGGCAACGATCCTGATAGCGGTGATGCTTGGGTACGCAGACATCACATGGATCGCAGTAATCGCAGGGATCATACAACTTGCACGGGTCATAGCAACGCTCCGAACAAGGCAGACCATAAGAACAGCACTCGCCAGGCCTTTTTGGTGGCTTGGCCGGCTTCGGCGGACAGAAATCACAGATGGGCTTCTGGGGTTTCCCAGGTTTGGGTGGCGAAGGCTGCGTAGGCTCTGGAAGCAACCATTCAAAGGCCTCAAAGAACGCCTTGGCATACAGTGAATTCAGCAAAAAGTCAAAGAGGTTGGGGGCCATGCGCGTCAGGAGTTCCAGCCGGTCCAGCGTATCGGTGTAGGGCGTTGTTACCGTCTGATAAAGCTCACAATTGCTTTTGTTCAGATCCTGTGCAATCTGCCGTTGAAGACCTGTTTGACTTGCGGGCTGCTTGGCATGGGGCTTTGTGAAATGAACCACAACCGTCAAATCATCAGCCTGGAATTCGTGAGGCTGATAGCCTAGGCTTCGCAGCGCCTGCAAAAAAGCATTGCGCATCGCACGCTCGGGAAAAACAATGCGCCCTTCCAACGTCAAGTCCTCGGGCTGTGAAAAAGTGCCCAGCGCAAATCCAGTCAGCCACCAATGCCGGGCCTGGCGCTGGAGCAGCGTCTCTCCCTTACGCTTGAGTGTATAGGAAAGATCAAGCATTTCATCCTCCCGGATGGCTTCATAAAAAGGCCCCGTGAATTTCTCGGAAACAATATCCTCACGGCTGGTGTTGTAAATTCCGATTTCGCATCCGGTGGTGATGCCGTATTGGCCTTTCCACATCTCAATAAGCCAGCGCTTGCCTTTATACTCAAATTGGACCGGCTCACAGTCCATGATCATATTGAAAAAGGGAGCCGCTTCGTCATAGAGACGGCAATAGCCCGTTTTGCGCTGCCAGCAGTTTATTAAAGAATAAAAATAATCACCATTGGGTTCATAAGCGAACCCTTTAGATTCCAGCACTTTGTTTAGCCGTTTAAGTTGCCTGCGTTTGTTTTTCGTTGGCCTGAACGTTCGCGCCCGGATGAACCAAACCAAGGCCACCACGAGAGCGATTGCAAGGACCGCAGCAACGATAATAAAGACAGTAGACATACTGATCATCCTTTCGTCCGCTTTATACTATGAGACCGTTGATTGTTTGGTGTGCACTGAAAAAGAACAGGAAGGAAAGGGACGCGCGAAATAAGCCGCATGAACGCTCATTGCCCAAAAATTTGAACAAACGCTGACGCGCCTGATTCAGAACCTCTTTCATGTGCGTATTTTGAAGAGTAAACCACTTCTACCTGTGGGCATATGTTGTTAAAACCCATGTATGGTTATTCTCGTTTCTCAAACAACTTGACAAGTGGTATAACAATTTCATGATTTAAGCTGCAATGAATCAATTCCATCAACCATTCTGGCCGGTTAACTGCGATCAGATGGAGGAGTTATGATTACCATACGAAACGAATAGCCTGTTAATTAACGGCGGCCATTCTAATAGGGGCTTTCATCATGATTTTTATTTCTGTGTGAAAGGTGCTGAAAAGGTTCACAAATAAAGAAGCAAGTGGCAAATAATGAATATGTTTTGGTGGTGGTGAGATGACGTCTATGATCGCAGCATTGAATCAACAGATTGTATATCGCATACTCGAATTTGTCAGTGTTTTCTTGCTGTTTCTTCTCATTGCCACATTGCTGTATGAGATGAATGGCAAGCGCGTCAATTGGCTGCGCGCTGTACCATACGCAATCATTATGACAGCTACGATTAGTGTCCCGATGCTCTTGGCAATCGCCGCAACCCGGGCTGTCATATCATAGCGTCACTGTTTTGAGCAAACCACAGGCCGGTCATCCATGGCGCTGATTTTTTGCTATGCTCTTGCAACCCCTTATCAGTCTTCTGCTTCGGTTTTGGGTTGGCTATCATGTTGATCTGCTTTTTGGCGTTGCCGGCTCATGTAAACCACCTGGTATAGAACCGCCTGTATTTCGGCCATGTCAATGGGTTTGGAAACATGCGCGTCCATCCCGGCTTGAAGGCTGAGGTCGCGGTCTTCCTGCATGGCGTTGGCAGTCATCGCAATAATCGGAATGTGTGCATGGCCGCCGCTTTCTGCTTCAAGGCGGCGTATCGTGCGCGTGGCCTCCAAACCATCCATGATGGGCATGCGGATGTCCATAAAAATCACATCATAGGGTTTTTGCTGATACATCTGAACCGCCGTCTGGCCATTTTCCGCAACGTCGCATGCAAAACCAAACTCAGAGAGGACAGCCACGGCAATCTCCTGGTTGATTTCGATATCCTCTGCCAAAAGCGCCGTTAGGCCGCTGTAGCGAAGGAGGGACATATCGCCGGGCGCTGTTACAACGAGGCCGTCGGTGTCTCCGCACATCTGTAACCAGACATGGAAGGTAAAGGTGCTGCCTTCCCGCATCTTGCTTTGTACGCTAATGCTGCCGCCCATCAAATGGATCAAGGCCCTACAGATGGACAACCCCAGCCCTGTCCCGCCGTACTTACGCGCCATTGAGTTGTCCGCCTGCGAGAAAGGTTGAAAGAGGTTTGCGATTTGGCTTTCGCTCATGCCAATCCCTGTATCGGTTATGGCACAGGTAAGCTTAAACCGCGCATTCTCTGCCTCTGCTGCGCTAACCGAAAGGGTAATTTGGCCTTCGTCCGAAAACTTTACCGCATTGCCCAACAGGTTTAATAAGACTTGTGACAGCTTCAACCCGTCGCCAATCGCCATCGCAGGCACGGAGTCGTCGATGGCGACCTGCAGCGAAAGGCCTTTTTCTGCAATGCGCGGTTCAAGAAGCTCCAGAAGGTCATAAATGGCCTGCCTTAGCTTAAATGGATGGCTTTCAAGCTGCAGCTTATTGGCTTCGATTTTAGAAAAATCAAGGATATCGTTGATAATGCCCAAAAGCAGTGTCGCAGAGGACTGAATCTTTTGCAGATATTCCATGGACTTTTCCTGGGTTTCCGCTTTTAAGGCCAGCATTGCCATCCCCAGCACGCCATTCATAGGGGTTCGCAGCTCGTGGCTCATCCGCGCTAGGAAATCACGCTGCGCAAGGTTCGCGGCTTTTGCGAGCAAAAACGCTTCGTGCTCCTTTGCGTTTTTTGCAAGATCATCAGCCATGTTGTTGATGCTTTCCGATACCTCGCTCAAGTCACCCTTAATCACTGGGATCCTCTTGGTCAGGTCATTGCGCATGGTTTTGACGCCGGCAATAATGGTATCCATGTTGCGCATAATCCTACGGGAGAGCAATATGGAAACAGATATAGCAACAAGAAAAACGAGGAACGAGAGGACGAACACATTGACGGAAAACCTTCGATAATCGTTTTGAATGTCTGATGTCAGCTCATTGGCCCAAGTATAGCCGATCACTTCGCCCTGGCGTTCAAGAGGAACCATCGCGTTCATAATGTCTCCGCGAACCATCGAACCGATCCTGACCAGGGGCGTGGCTTTGCTCATGGCTTCACGGCCGGGGTGGTCGGAGGAAATGGAAACGCCAACCGTATTCCCGTATTCCTCGGAAGGACCATAGGTCAAGATGGCGTCCAACTCCAAGGAGTAATATCCTGTGCCAAGCCCGCGAAATATCGATGCAAGTTCATCGGTTCTGTCCCTAAGCATGCGGTTGAGAACTTTGATTTTTTCGTCTCTGGTGGCCTGTTGAGCGTTTTGAGAAGCTAGAATATCGTTATATGTCACATCCCCCAGCTGATTGCCAAGGTGTGTTGCGATTTGCAACAATTTTGTCTCTTTCTCCAAGTTGATGGCTTGTTGCGAGACATTGAGGATGGTAAGCAAGGAGATCACCAACGAAACGGTCAGGACGATGAATATGATGCCGATAATGCGTCCTTGCATCGTTTTGACAAAGTATTTGATCATGCTTTTGTACCCCTATCGTCAGGTAATTACATGCTGATAAACAAATCTACATACGTTCTGTTTGTAACATGAATGACAGGCCAATGCAAGCCCAAATCATCTTTTCTTTCAAAAAATGTTGGGCCGATCATTCTGATTTAGTTGAAAGCGTGGCAGCATTCGCTTTGGGGATATGGAAGAGACCAACCAGGTGGCTTACATCCCCAACCGTACCATCCATTACGCCTCTGCCAGCACCTTGCGGATGATCTCCTCAAAATTAGCGGCATCCCAGGCGCTTCGGCCAATGAATAAACCGTCCACATTGTCTTGCCGTTTGATTTCCACGGCGTTTTCCTTGTTCACACTGCCGCCATACAGCAGGGGCACACTTTCTGCCACGTGCCTTCCAAAGCATTCCACCAGCAGCGCTCGAATGACGGCGTGTTGCCTGCTGACATATTCCTTGGGGGCAGGCACGCCCTTCGCGCCGATCGCCCACACCGGCTCATAAGCGATCATCAAATTCCTTGCCTGGCGGGAGGTAACGCCAAACAGCCCGTGCTTCAGTTGCTTGCGCAAAACTTCATAGGAAAGGCCGTGCCGCTTTTCTTCGGCGGTTTCGCCGATGCATAAAAGGGGCGTTAGCCCATGGCGCAGGGCACAACGAACCTTTTGGTTTTCCATTTCGTCTGTTTCCAGAAACACGTGGCGACGTTCGGAGTGACCGATTTCAACAATTTGTACACCCACTTCCTTCAGCATCAAGGGGGAGATTTCACCCGTAAAAGGCCCGGCGTCTTCCCAGCACATGTTCTGTGCGCCCAGCCGTATCCGTTCCGGAGAGATGCACCGGTTGGCGGCATCCAGGGCGGTAAAGGAAGGAATCACAAAAAGGGTCACCCGGTCACGGCTAATCTCCTTGGTGCGCTGCTGTAACTCTGTTACAAAATTCACCGTTTTGGCAATGGTCATATACATTTTGGTATTGGTACCAAAGTAAATCTTACGCGTTTCGGGCACGGGTATTGACCCCTTTCACAGCGCGCATCCAGCCCCAAGTTCATCATTGGGGCGTTTACGCCCGGGGCTCTTCATCTTCAACGATTTTCGTCATCTTGATGATGGCTTCCGCGCCTTGCTTTTTGACAAACGCAACATCATTTGTGCTGCTGTTCACCATGGACATATACAGGGTTTCCAATATGGTCTGTTCCGCGATGCGCCTGGAAATAATGTCGCCGGCGTCGGTTTCATCCACCGTGCCCGCATATAGCACATACTGGCAGTATTTCAATAGAGGTGCTTTGGCGAAAGCCGTAATGCCAATGGTAATGGCGCCCCGCTCGTTTGCGATACGCATGGCCTCCACAACGGATTTGGAGCGGCCTGTGTGGGAAACCGCCAGCGCCACATCCCCCCGGTTAATCGTGGAGGCGCAAAACACCTGCAAATCCTGGTCGCTGTAAGTAACGCAGGTTTTGCCGATTTTCATCAGCTTGATTTTGATAAAGTCGCAGGGAATGATGGCATCGCCATTGCCGAACATGATGATGACATTGGCCTGCTGAAGCGCTTGCAACACTTCCTGATATTGGTCGGAAATAAGCGCCATGGTGCTTTCCATGGTTTCAATGTTTTTTTCGATCACCATGCGCATTTGTTGCTGCATGGGAACCACCGCGCCGGGCGGCATGTCGGCCGCTTTGGCCAACAGCGCGGCGTCCCGCACGTCGTTGCGGAAATCCAAAAATCCGCTGTACCCCAGTCTTTTGCAGAAGCGGATAAAGGTTGAACTGCTTAAATTGGTTTTTACGGCAATCGTATTCAGCTTCATTTCACCGATGTTGGATAAATTGTCCAATAAGTAGACTGCCGCCGCTTTCTCGCTGTTGGGCAACACGGAAAGCATAAATTGCAATTTTTTACGGAATGCTGCTAAATCATTCATTGTTGTTGACTATAGATCCGTTCTCTACTTCTCCTTTATTCTATATATAAAACTTTTTGCTTGTTCATTTTAAGCATGTTTTCCAATGTTTGTCAAGATGGGGTGTGAGGGTGACCCGAGAGTCTCGTTGCCCCCAAGGCTTCCTATTGGCCGTTTTCATAATCATAAATGCGCTGGATCTTCTGCATAGATCTTGATTCAGGGTCAAAGGTTCTTTTTAGATATTCCTCCACCAGGCATTTGGCCAACTCAATGCCCGTCACCTGAGACCCCAGGGTGATGATATTTGCATGGTTGCTAAGTTCCGCCCGCTGTGCCTGATATACATCGTTCACAAGGGCGGCATAGGCGCCCTTAACCTTGTTGGCCGCGATGCAAACGCCGATTCCTGTCCCGCAGATCAAAACGCCCCGATCACATTCCCCGGCGGCAACAGCCTGCGCCAATTGAATTGCGGTGTTGGCGTAAATGGGATCCGAATCGCTAAAATTCACGCATTCATGCCCAAGGGTTTGGATGAACGCTGCCAACGACTCTTTCAGTGCGGTGGCGTTGGGGTCGCATCCAATCGCAATTTTCATCAGGCTTGTCTCCTTTCTGCATCAAGTTTCGCCTTTGCCCAAGGGCTTTAACGGTCCAGCACGTATTTGATCTCATAAAAACTGCATATGTATTGCAATTGTTGGGTAAAATCGCCATAGGCGATGGCGTAGTGGTGCCCCGTGGCATGGCGTAAAAAAGCGTCCGGGTTCTCCAACCGGATGCCGCAGCCGGGCCACCGGGTGCCCCCCGCGAAGCTGTTGTTGGGGTCCTCTTCCTGGTTGTTCAACCGCAAGGTGGTTTTGGCTACGGCCGCATGGAAGCGGAGGGTATCGTCATTGCCGCCCAGGCGCAGCAGCGTCACCGTCCGATCCCCCTGAAACTCAAACGCGATGCAGGCTCCGCCGGAATCGCCATTCAGATAGGGTTGGGCTACCGCCTCGTCGGGAACCAGGGGGGGAATGGGCCATAGTTGATAGCCCAGCCGATTGGCCATGGAGACCGGGCCAGAGCCGCAGTTGAAGAAGTTGATTACATTTTCTTCGGCGTTTAGCCTAGAAATGTCCGCGAACATCACCGGCGCATGGGCCAGCTTTTTCAGGATGTACATGGCCACTCCTGCGGGAAGGTCACCCTCGCAGGCGGCAATGGTGGAGTCCTCCTCGTTCAGCAAGGCGGTGGCCAAACAGGCGCCATAGCTGTAACCATAGCATTTGTTGACCAGCTCCGGCATGCACTTGGTGGCGAACATGTCCACATCATAGAGCGCTTGGAAGCGTTTGTACGCTAGATACAGCTTCATTTGAGAGAGAATGGCGTCGTCGTTGATCCTCTCTCCATTTTCAAGCTTCCAATTCACCTTGGCGCATTGGTCGATGAACGCTTGGGCCAGCCGTTCCGCTTCTTTGGCATCGATGTTCTCCAGTTCCTTAAGGATTTCCACATGATCATACTGGGGGAAATCCAACCCAAACACCTTTTTCCAGTTGAATTCATTTACCTGGGTCTGGTACATCATCATGCATTTGCCGCCAATTAAAGCGATGTTTCTGCCCGCCATATCGTTCTTGGCCCAGGCGGCCTGCAAGGCCATTTCGATATCTGCGGCACGGTCTTCATCCTCAATTTTGCCATACATGTAAAGGAAGGGCAGCTTCATCTCTTCCATCACATACCGAAGCTGAACGGAGACCCCCAGGGATCCATTAGCGATCGCATCACACAAGCCATACAGCACGCAGGCCTTGCCGTGGAGGGCCTGCACGGCCGTGGTCACCAGGGAGGTATACATCCAAGAGCCTATGACAAACAAAAAAAGGTCACAATTGGCTTTCTCCATAGCAATGCTGGTTTCCATCAGCTTGTCCATATCAAATATCGGCTCATCTGGGATCATGAGCTCTATGTTCGGATTGCTGCCAAAGGTTTTTTTGGCGACTTCCATATACTTCCAAATATTCCCTTGATATTGATTGGTTTTCCCAATGGGCAAAATGCCAAGCTTAGGCCTGGGGTTGTGGTCAAATTTGCTCATGATGTCCTCCTATATTTTGATGTGGTTAAAGTCCCTCAAGGAGTCATATAGATGGATGTATTTTTGGTAAGCCCTCTCATAGGCCTCCGTTTGCGTGGCATCGGGCCGAAAAACACGATCCACCATGACGCAAGCTTTCACCGCAGCCTCCAATGAGTCGTATATCCCTTTGCTGTACATAGCGATCATGGCAGCCCCCAAGCATGCCGCATCCTTTTCCTTCAAGGTGGATACGTTCCGGTTGAGAATATTGGCCTTAAGCTGCATCCAGAAGGAGGATTTGGACACGCCGCCCACCACCCGCATTTCATTAAAATGAAAGCCCATCTGCTCATAGCTCAACATGTTGATCTTAAACTCATAGGTCAGCGAATCCATCACCGCCTTCACCACATCGTGCCTAGTGCTGTCAATGGTCAAGCCCACAATGGCGCCCTTTGAGTCTAAATCGTTCCATGGGGGACCGCTGCCAATGAAGTGGGGCAGAACCATGATGCTGCTGGGCGCCGTAGGGGCGTGCTCGGTCATCACGTCATACACGTTCATAGAGCGGCGCCGGGCCTCCAATACCTCGGCATAGGAGAAATTGTTCTTGTACCATTTCAAAAGCAGCCCACCCACCTGGCTCGCGGACATCAAAAAGTACCGGTCCGCAATGGTGTAGGCATAGCAAGACACGCCCGCTTTGAGCATGCTCTCATCCGTTAGCTTTCGCTTGGACATCACCCCGATGCCCTCAATGGTGCCGTGGGAATCCATGCCGATGGACTCATCAATCAGCCCCGCGCCCAGGGCGGCGCAGGTTTGGTCTTGTCCGCCCGCCACCAACTCCAGGCCTTCGGCAAGGCCCAATTCCCGTGCCACCGCCTTGCTCATCCGGCCCACCACCTGACCGGTTTCAACCGCCTTGCAGAGCATTTCCCGGGTCATGCCCGCCGCTTTGAGCAAGCGATCAGACCACTTTTTTTGGTTGATGTCAAACGCCATCGTCCTGCCCGCTTGGGGATAGTCGATGGCGGGCTCCTCTGCGCCCAAGCATTTCATGATATATTCTGTGAATGTAACGTATTTATCGGTTTGGATCAACAGCTCCGGCTCGTTTTTGCGCATCCATAAAATGGTGGGAAGGGAACCCATGGGATGGGGCGGGAAACCCGTAATATCGTATGCCTCCGCCGCGGGAACCACCGATAGGATTTCTTCCGTTTCCGCACTGGCCCGATAATCCATGCCCAGGATGGCATCCCTCAGCGGCTGAAAATTTCGATCCACCGGCATGACTTCCTCCCCCAGCACTGATGTGCTCAGGGCCACAATCTCCTCCGGTCTTACGCCCTTTTCCTTCGCTTGGTAAACCGCTTCTTTCAGCACCCGCTTCACCGCGCTGAGCACCACCGCCGGGCTTTGCTCCGCCCAGACCGGCCTGCGACAGATGATGTCAAATTCCTCGTAGTGTTTCCCAACGGAATGGCCCAGCTGGTCAAAAATTGCAGCCTTACAACCGGTCGTGCCAACATCCAGTCCAATAAAATACATATGCAAACTCCACCTTATTTTTTGGCTAGAATGTCCCTTACGCCCTCCACTTCTTCGGGGGTCATCTGGTATGCGCCGCCAAGAGCGCCGGAGACCAAGATGGCTTGGCCCACGGCTTCCAGGCACTCCAGCTTATAGCAGGCGTCCATCACGTCCACGCTGGAGAAGCACAAAACCCCATGGCCTTTCAGAACCAATGCGCGTACGTCCGGGTTTTTCAAAATCGCCTTGCCTACCACCGCCGGTACCTGCTCTGTTGTGGGGACAGAAAAGTCCGTTACCTCGATCCCTCCGATGTCCAGCATCGCCTCGGGCATACAAAAATCACCAAAATCATAGTTAGATATGGCAAAGCCTGTCATGATGGGGGGATGGCTATGCACAATGGCGCGAATGGCCGGCATTTTGTGGTATACCTCCAGGTGCATGCGGATGTCCAGCGCGGGCTTAAGCCCGTCCAGCAAGTTGCCTTGTAAATCCACCAAGCTGATTTGCTCCCCTGAGATTTCGGACTTGCAAAAGCCGGAAGCTGTGAGCAATATCTCGTTTTCTCCGATGCGAACGCTGTAATTGCCCCCCTTGCCTACCAGCAAACCTTTGTCCGCCAGTCTGCGACCCACGGCAAGCATATCTTGCTTTGTCTGCTTCACTGCCTGTTCGTACATGAATTCCGCATACATGTTTACATCAACTCCTTTTATGCTAACAAATCCTGAAGCGCCTCGAAGGCTAGCGCCCCCGCCACAGACCCGCCGTCCAAAACGCCGAGGCTTTTGTCCCCGTAATAGGCTGCCCGGCCCCACACGGCGCGCATGGCCCGAGTGCTTTCGCTGCCGGCTCTGGCCGCCGCGGCTGCTGCGGCAAAGGCCTTCTGGGGTGCGCCGGCATTCTCTTTAAGTGCCCTAACCCCTGGGCAAAGGGCGTCCAAGATGGTTTTCTCCCCAAGTTTGGAGCCTGCCTTTTGCATCACGTTTTCAAGGCCGCCCTCCATGGCTGCCGCCAGCTGGGCAAGGTCACAGGCTTGGCTTCCTTTCAGGCTTCTGGCCATTCCCTTCAGCAGGAAGCTGACGATGGTGCCCAAAGAACTGGGCGCCGCCTCATTAAACCGATCCCCACAGCAGCTCAAAACCTTCCCTAGATCTGTTTCTTCCTCGTTTTGAAGATACGCCACCACCGCACGGAAGCCGTCGCTCATGGATAAGCCCAGGTCGCCGTCGCCATTTTGCTGATCCAGCCGGATCAACGCATTCTTATTCTCATCCATCCGAATGGAGATAGCCGCCATTGCCTGACGCAGGGTATCCACTGTCATGCTGTCGCCTCCTATTGATTCAGGTTGGTATAAAAAGGAGTGCTCGCGGGAGCCAGCAGCAACTCTTTCAATTCCGCATCCAGCTTAAACAGCGTGAGCGAGAACCCTGCCATCTCCATGGAGGTGGCGTATTCACCCACATGGGGCATGACGATTGTCATGCCGCTCCCTTGCAGCCGTTTCGCTACATAACGGTACACAATAAACAGCTCATCCAGGGGGGTTGCGCCCAGCCCGTTCACCATCACGGAAACCTCGTCCCCAGCCTGGATGTCCAGATCCTCCAGCAACCGTGCCACCAGAATTTCTGCAATGTCGTCCGCCTTCATCATCTTGCTTGTGGAAACGCCCTTTTCCCCATGGATACCCATGCCAATCTCCATCTCATCCTCTTGGATGGTGAAGGTGGGCGCGCCCACTTCGGGCACAATGCAAGGCGTCAATGCCACACCCATGGTGCGTATATTGGCAAGCGCTTTTTCGGCCGCCGCCGCCACGCCGTCCAAATCGCGCATCTGTTTGGCCGCCGCCCCCGCGCATTTGAAGGCGTAGATCATTCCGGCAACACCCCGGCGCTTGTCCGCCTCTTCTTTTGGGCTGGAGGCGACATCATCCCTCACCAACACCATGCGGCAAGGGATGCCGTCCATATCACAGTCTTCAATGGCCTGCTGGAAATTCATCTTGTCCCCGCCATAGTTGCCAAAAAGGCATAGCACCCCCGACCCACGGTCAACCGCACGAATCGCGTCTGCCATCTTCGTGTAAGCCGGTGAGGCAAACACGTTTCCAACTGCGCAGGCATCCAGCATGCCGTCACCCACATACCCTAGAAAGACTGGCAAATGGCCAGAGCCGCCGCCCGTTACGATGCCCACCTTGCCCTCCTGGGCCGGAGCGGCGGACACCAAGATTCTTGGGTCGCCGTCCAGAAGCTTCACCTTGTCTCCATAAGCGGCCACAATGCCTTCCATGGTTTCGTTCACAAATTGCCCTGGGTCATTAAGAATCTTTTTCATTGAGTCAATCCACCTCTTTTTCAGCGTTTAGGGTTTCATCGTAGCTTTTCAAATCAGCGAAAAGGGGCGCCATTGCTGGATATAGCTTGCGATACATGTGATAGAGCCTGTCATAAACGGCTTTTTTCTCGGGATCCGGCTCAAACACGCGCTCTAGTTCCGTATCCTGGAATAGTTCCTCAAAAAGCGGGGAGGGGTCTTGCACACGAGAAGCCAGCACCGCTACGCCCAAGGCGCCGCACACCTGATACTGTTTCACCCGGGCAACTGGGGCTTGAAAGACATCCGCGATGATCTGACACCACAGGTTGTTGACGGCCCCTCCCCCGGAAATGTGGATCTTTTGAAGAGGAACGCTAATTTGGGCGATGCAGCCGTACACCTCTCGCATGCCATAGGCTAACCCTTCCAGCATGGCTCGGTACAGATGCGCCTTTGTATGCGTTAAGTTCAGCCCCACCACAACCCCTTTGGCGAAGGGGTCGTCCACGGGGTTGCGCTGTCCCAATAGGGTGGGATAGAATAGCAGACCATCGCTACCTTCCCGGATGGAAGCTCCTTCTTGTTCCATTTGGAGAAACTCCGCCCTTGCATCCCCGCCGTCTTCCAGGTGATAAAACCGCTCCCGAAACCAGTTCACGGACGTACCGATGCTCATCAGTCCCGCATAGGCCACCCATTGGTTTTGCAAAGCGCTGGAAAAAATCTGAATGCGAGCGCCCTTGTTTTCAACACAGTCCGTCAAAGAGCATGAAATCAACCCGCCGGATCCCAAAACAACGCTGTAGGTACCCGGTGAGACCGCCCCTGCGCCCACTGTTTGCATGATGGCATCTCCCGCCCCCGTCACCACAAGGGTATCCGGGGAAATACGCAGCCGCCTGGCCATCTCAGGTAACACAGAGCCTATCACCTGGCTGGAGCCATGAACAGCAGGCAAAATGGCCTTGGGAATTTTCAGCCGAGCCAGAAGCGTATCGTTCCAACAATGGTGCCTTACATCGTACAGCCCAAAGCCGCTGGCGTCGGATTCATCTGTGGCGGGAATTCCGGTCAGCACCGTGCGAATATAGTCCTTAGGGTTTACGATCACGCGGGTTTTGGCGTAAAGCTCCGGCTCGTTTTCCTGCAACCACAGGATCTTTCCGGCGGTGGAGGAGGGGAGCATTCTGTTGTTCGTAAATGGCAGCAAGCCCTCTTCCCCGCCAAAGGCCTTGTGAATTTCTGCGTTTTGCGCGCTGCTGCGAAAATCCACACAACTGATCACAGGCCGCAGGGGCCGCAGCGTTTCGTCCAACGCCACCAGGCCGTGCATTTGCCCGGTGAAGCCCATGGCAGCCACGCGATGGTTCGGCCCTGCCCTTTCCACCAGGCGGCAGATGCACTCCATACCCGCGCTAAGCAGCACCTGGGCGTCTTGCTCATAGCGGCCCTGGCCGCTATGAATCAGGCTATTACCATACGAGGCGGCGCTTAATGCCACGGTTTGGCGTTGCCGGTTGATGGCGATGGCCTTACAGCCGCTGGTGCCGATGTCGATTCCTAAGTAAAGCTCTTCCACGCTCATGTCCTCGCCATTTCAAGCAGTTTATCATCCTGGCGCAAGAGGTCTATATCAATCCCAGTTCCGTCCGCGCATACTCCATGCTTTGGCGGATACACTCTTCCTCATAGGCCAGCGTTTTGGCCTGGTCCTCATAGCGGTCGATGTAAAGCTCCAAAAAGATATTTCCGTCGTAGCGGTTTTTCCGCAGATCCTCCAGCGCCTTGTGGAAATCCACATAACCTTGCCCAAGCGGCACGCCGGTGATGATGTCGCCGCGGGGATCGAGCTTCACCACAAAGTCCTTAAAATGAACGCTTTTTGCATAGGGAGCCAGCATGCGCACCACTTCATCTGTGGGGGTGATAAAGCAGGTGGAGTTGCAGGTGTCCAGCGTACATCCAAAATACGGGTCGCTCACGCCCTCAATGATTGTTTTGACTTCTTCAATGGTGTTCAGCTTGCCGTTTTCCATGGCGATCTGAACATTATATTCATGGGCAAGCGGCATCAGCGCGCCGATGGTGTCGATACCGTTTTGCACCTGCTGTTTGATACCGACCGCATCGGTGTCTCGATCCATATCCCAACCGATTCGCAATACCTTGGAACCCAATAGGCTGGAAACCTCCAGCATGCGTTTGAAATAGTGGATATCGGTGCCCCGAGATCCCGTTTCCACCGCTATGCCTTCTTTTTCCAGGCGTGCCTTGATCCTTTCCAGCTGCGCCTGGGGATAGTCATGCAGCGGAAAATTGTTGCACAACAACACCACTTTGACGCCATAATCCACACATCGGTCAATCAACTGATCGACGGTCATGGGGTGATCCGGCTGGTAATATTGGCGGCCAATGGCCCATCTATATGCAAAGGAGCCGATTCCAAATCTCATATTCAGGTCCTCTTTCTATTCGAATTTTGCGTTTTCCATAAGTTGCGATCCCAATTTATACCCGGAACCGCTTTTTCTCCAAATAACCCAGCAAGGTCATGGTAAATACGATCACTATGCCATAGGCAAGCTGCTGTGTGGGCAAGCCAAAGCCCAGGAAGGTCATGGCATTCATCAGGCAAATGATGAACAGCAGTCCAAACCCAGCCTGAACCATGTTGCCATAACCGCCGGACTGGCTGATGCCACCGATGGTAACCGCCGCTACCATCGGCATGAGCAGGTTCGTTCCCACGTCTGGATTGACGCCGCCGATACACATGGGGATGAACATGGCCGCAATGCCGGCAAATACACCAGAAAGCAGATAGACGAGAATGTAGATTCTGGAGATGGAAATTCCGGCATGCCGGGCGCTTTTAGGGTTGCTGCCCGTGAGGATCACCTGTCTGCCAAAGGTGGTTTTTGCCAGCAACACCGCCACTACAATGAAGATGACAATGGGCAAGATGGCAGCTACAGGAACGATGGATCCCGCCACTTGAATGCCGGTCAATGTGGATAGCTTGGACAGTTCCCTGGGGGCGCCGGAGATGGTATACCCATTGGTAAACACATAGCACAGCCCCATCGCCAACAGTTGACTGGCCAGGGTTATGATAAACGGCGCGATATGAAATTTCGCGATGGCGATTCCATTGAGCAAGCCAAACAACGAGCCGATGGCACAGGCGCTGATGAGCCCCAGCAAGATAATAAACCAGGGATTCATGGTCGGCGCGCTTTCCTTTAGAGAAGCCATCACCTTGGTTGCCACCACGGCGGCAAAGCCCATCACATGCCCGATGCTCAAATCAATTCCATTGTTGCCGGAGATGAACACAAACACCAGGCCAATGGCACCCACAATGAAATAGGAGTATGAGGTAAACATGGAAATGATGTTTGGCAGGGCATAAAATCCACGGTTTAAGAAAAACATCACGAATAATATCACAATCAGCATATAGACCACGGGCAAATCCAGGGAAAACCGCTTCCACGCGTTCATGGGCTTTCGCCGCTGTGCTATCGGATTGTTTCTGGGTTCCGCATTCATACATATCGCCTTTCTACAAGTGATGATCGCTGCCAGATCGCTGAGTTCCCTTTGCGGGACTGCCAAAACGTCCATTTCGGCAGTCCCGCAAAGCGGATCACCTAGTGGCGAAAGCTATTTTTTCCAGCCCGTCGCTTATAGGAGGTCGGCATACTTGACGGTCCAGATTTCGTCTGATTTTGCATCCAGCTCGTCCGGGCTGACGCCAAAGGTTGGCATATAGAACACGTCGCTGGTAAGCTCTTCCCCCTTCAGCAAGGACATGGCGGCGTCATAGATCGCCTGACCAGCCGTGTCTGCGGGGATCACGAAGATTTTGTCTGTAAAGCCATCTTTCATGTAAGCCACAGCGGGCGGCTCGCCGGAAAGGGAGGTGTAGTATACATGGCCCTCTTCACCACGCTTGTGCTTCATGCCCGCTTCTTCCAAGGCCTGCATGCAGGAACCATCCATGTGGGCGGAAACGTTGGCCACAGCCCAGGGCTTGTACACCTGGAGGGCGTTTTGCATGTTGGTCAAGCATTTGTCAACGTCCCAGTCTGTCATGATTTCCACAATCTTCAGGTTGGTGTGACCGGAGTTTGCAATGGTCTCCTGGAAACCCAGGCGGCGAGCGATGCCGTTGGGGTCGGCCAGTGAACCTACGGTGAGGAAGACGGTGTGCTCTTCGCCATCATCCAGAGAGAGCAGGTATTCTGCCAGTTGCTTGGCGTCGCTGTAGGAATCATACATCGCGGTGAACCGAACCGCCTCGTGCTCCACCTTGCGGTCATAGTTGATCACCGGCACGCCGGCGGCTTGGGCATAGTCGTAAGCGGTTAGAATCGCGTCTTGATCGATAGCGCAGCAAACGATTACATCCACCTTCTGATCGATCAAAGACTTAAATTGGGTAAACTGCGTCGTGGTGTCATCATCGGCGCACAGCTCAATAATGTCAACATTGCCAGCTTCCTTTGCCGCATTGTACAGACCCATCAGCTCAATTTGGCGGAATACGGTCTGGGCAGTGTCAGTAGAGACGCCGATTTTGATACGCTCTCCCTCCGCAAAAGCAGAGCAGCATACCAATGTCAGAACCATGGTGAGCGCTAAGAATAGTGAGACCAGTTTCTTCATTTTGGGGTTCCTCCTTTATGATTTTATGTTAGACGCGGTATATTGACACCTACACCGCATAACATATTCGGTTGGTTACCTGGTTTGCAAAAAACGGATTCGGCGTTCCTTGAGAATGTTGGACTGGTTGCGCATGGCGGTGAAGGTGTCGATGGCGATGGCGCAAAGCATCATCACTGCCCGCGCAAAAACCTGGTAATAGCTGGAGATTTCCAGCATGGTCATGGCGTTTTCCACCAGGTAGAGAAACACGCAGCCAAACATGGAACCCATTACCGACGACTTGCCGCCGCTCATTTTAGTGCCGCCCAGCACCACCGCTGTAATCACGGTAAACTCATATCCTTGACAGGAGGCGGGGGCGATCGAGCCGATGCGTCCAGCGTACACGATGCCACCCAATGCGGCGCATGCGCCGCAGATGATGTACGCGCCCATCCGCACCATCTTTACATTCAATCCCGTGAAGGTGGCCGAGTTTTTGTTGCCGCCCACCGCCAGCACGTAACGCCCAAAACGGGTATATTTCAGCACCAGGCTGCCCATCATCGTTATCACGACCATCAATAACGTGGCCACCGGAATGGTTCCCAGCAGTTTGGAGGTACCGATCACCCGGAGCGGATCCTGCACAAATTTCTGGGCATTGTTGAGCAGGATATAAGATGCGCCCCGCAAAATGGACATGCTGGCCAGGGTGGCGATCATATCAGGGAAGTTTAACACGCTGGCCAGGAAGCCGTTAAACGCACCGATGAAGCAGCCGCCAAGCAGCGAGATGATAAACACCGCCCAAACGGGAAGAAGCCCATACAGCCGGTACATCAGCGCCATGGTGAATAGGGCGTTCATGCCCACCGAGATATCAATCCCCCCGGTGGAGATCACGAAGGTCATGCCGACGGCCATAATGCCAAACAAACTGCACTGGCATAGAATATTCATGATGTTGGAGGCCTGCAAAAACGCCGGCTGTGAAATGGCGAGCACAACAAACAGTAGGATGCATCCCAAAACCACAGCCGTCCATTGTTCTCCTAAAAGCTTTTTAATAGGATTTTTACGCATCATTTCCATAGCCTTATTCCACCATCCTTTGTTCTTCCTCTTGATTGGAAGAGGCAATTGACAAAATCTTGCGCACGTCAAAGTCATCGCGCTTGAGCTCGGTCACCAAATGCCCACGACGCATCACGACGATCCGATGGGCCAGGGTAACCAGCTCATTCAGGTCCGAAGAGACCAAAATCACCGCCACGCCCGTTTTTGCAAGTTCAACGATATACTCGCCGATTTCCGCACGAGAGCCCACGTCCACACCACGGGTGGGATCGTCAAACATACACAGCGTTGAGCCAAGGCTCAGCCATCGGCCTACAATGGCCTTTTGCTGGTTTCCGCCGCTCAGCTCTGTGATGTAAGCGTCAATCCCTGGGCAGGCGATGCGAAACCGGGTCACAACGCTTTGGGCGTTCTTCCCTTCGTTTTTGAAGCCCAAAAACTTGACCTTGCGATTCACGAACTTCTCAATTTTGGCTGCCGTGATGTTTTCCTTCAAATCGCGTTTTGGGAATATGCCGCAATTTTTCCGATCCTCCGGTATCATGGCCATGCCCCGGGCGATGAGCTGCTCCGTATTTTGCCTGCGAATTTCTTCCCCCATCAGTTCCACCGAGCCCGTATAGTTCCGCAGGCCAAAAATGGACTCCATCAGCTCCGTTCGCCCTGCGCCGATCAGCCCGGCAATGCCCAATATTTCGCCTTGTTTCACCGTAAAGTTAATGTCTCCGAAGCTCTCCGATTCCAGATCCTTGACCCGCAATGCGATTTGCTCGCTGGGCACTCCCAAGTGAAAAGGGGATTCCAACAAGGAGTGCCCCACCATGTGTTCCTCGATTTCATGCTTGGTTACCTCCGACACAAAGGTGTCGCAAACCTTTTTGGCATTGCGCAACACCACAACCCTATCGCATACGGTAAACACCTCATCCAAGAAGTGCGTGATAAAAATCATTCCAATGCCCTGTTTCTTCAATGTGCGCATCACATCAAACAGCCGCTCCCGTTCAGGTGCCGTCAAGGAGGCAGTGGGTTCATCCAATATCAAAACTCGTGGTTGAAGACGAATCGCTTTTGCAATTTCAATCAGTTGTTGCTCGCCGGGACCCAGGGTGCCGACAATGGCGTCAGGATTGAGATGGATGCTCATGACACCCATGTATTTCAACGCTTCCTCCCTGCATTGCTTCCAGTTTACAATGGGTTTGGCCCCCGGAAAATCACCGATGCAGATATTTTCTGCCACGGTTAAGTTGAGAAATAAACTCAGTTCTTGATGAACGGCCGCAATCGGAAGCTCGCCGATTTTGATCTCCTTCATCTGCTTGCCATCAAAGGTAATGGCGCCGGAGGTCGGTTCCCAAATGCCCACCAGCATGTTTTTCAGCGTGGACTTTCCCGCGCCGTTTTCACCCAGCAGCGCAACGATCTCGCCTTCAGAAACGGTGAAGCTGACGCCGGAAACCACTTCTTTCCCTGCGAATGCCTTGGTTAAATCGGTTGTTTCCAAAATGACCTTGCTCATAAACTCCCTCGCTCATCGCATTATTAAAGTGTCTTTTTTCGAAACGAGAAACCAAAAACACCGCAACGAAAGGCCAGGCCTTATCGCTTTCAAATGGGTATCCCTTCCTGTGCAGTCCTATGCTTTAGCTCACTTGGCTCCTCAACTTGCCGTACTGATTGGAACTCATAAAATATTCGGATTGAGATTTCAATATTGAAATCCTTTTCTGAATTATTGCACACATTTTTGCTAATGTCAACAGGTTTCAGAAATTTTCCAGCTTGTACAGTTTCCGTTGCAAATGCCCGTTTTCCAAGGCGAGGAAAAGGCCTCCAAAATCACAACGTGTTTCAGAAGCCTTTTCATTCACGGAAAAAGTCGGACACAAATTGCAATCTAGTTTCAAATTCTGGAATGGAATGCAGCTGTCGCTGCCAAAACCCCTTTGTCGGGATTTTGCGGCGAGCCCCCTTGTCGCGGGGCTGGAATCAAGGATGCGCCGATGCATCATAAGTTGATGGCGGTTTCGCCGATGAGGCTGCCTGCCGGAGGGGAAGCCCCAGGCGTTGGGGGCACCAATGGGGAAGTCATGCAAAACGGCCGCTATCCCTCTGACTGAGGGGCAAAGCAGGTGGCCACCGCACGCCGATATGCCTGCTGAAAAAACCCGGCGGCTTGCTGGCTCACTTTGGTTTTTGGGGCAATCATGTCAAAGGCATGATAACATCCAGGGTACACAGTAAACTCCACCGGGATGTCCGATTGGCGCAGGTTCTCCACATACTGGGCGACCTCATCCCGAAAGGGCTCCCTATCGCCCACAAAGGTGACGGCAGGCGGCAGGCCACGGAAGTCCTGCGCTCTGGCGGGAGCGGCATAGGGCGGAACGTCCTCCTTGCCATAGAGAGGCCCTAAGTACAGCCGCCATCCAAAATCATTGATTTCGCTGTTCCATACAGGCGCGTGATTGCCCTGCATGGAGGCAGTTTGCATCCGGTCGTCCAGCATCGGATAAAGCGGCATCTGGAACGCAATGCGCACTTGCCGCTGGTTCCGGGCGTACAGGGTCAGGGCGGCGGCCAGGCCGCCTCCGGCGCTCTCGCCACCTACCATCAACTGATCAGCACGGATCCCCAGCTCCTGGGCGTGCTGCTTCATCCATAGGAGAGTTTGGTAGCAGTCCTGTAGGGCTGCGGGGTAGGGTGCGTGGCAAGAAAGGCAATAATCCGGCGCCAGGATAATGCAAGGGGAAGCATGCAGCAGGTTTCGGTAGAAAAATCCGTCCTGCTCCGGACAGCCGGTGGCATAGCCACCGCCATGGATCCACAACACGCCAGGAACATTGGCAACAGGCTGAAGAGGGCGGTAGATCCTGGTGCGGATTGTACTTCCATCGGGGCGGGGAATATGGATCTGGCCACAGCTAAGCCCTGGGAGGTTTCGTCCGTGCAAGAATGTAGAGATAAACCAGTTGCGTGTACGCTGGGAACGTACATACCCATCATAGCTGGTAGCATGCTGCAACAGGTTGATGAGCTGGCCGCGCAGGCGCAGCTGCGGATCGATTCGGTGGGGCTTGACTTTCATAGGGGCCTCCTTCCCTTGGCATGGGGCTCAGCCCAATGGTATCGCAGGTGAGGCAAACAAGCAAGAGGGCATGTGAGACCACCGGTGATGCATAGGATTGCATATGGTGTTTTGTGTAATTCATGCTATAATAATTACAAGCAAATGGGAACAGTTGGAAGCTTCAAATTCAATGACAAACAACACAGAGAGGAGTGGTTGTATGATCAAGCTCAATTTTGAACTGGGCGTGGCATGCGCGGCTACGCAGGTGGAGGGCGGAGAACTGGACCACAGCTGGAATGACTGGTATCATAAAGGGCACATCAAAGATGGCAGCAATCCGGCCAGGGCGGACGATCATTATCACCTCTGGGAAGAAGATTATGCGCTGATGCATCAGATGGGGATCAAACACTACCGTCTGGGGATTGAATGGGCGAGAATTGAGCCTTCCGAGGGGGTATTTGAAGAAGCGGAGCTGGAACGATACCGCGCTATGTTGCTAAAGCTGCGGGAGTACGGCATCCGGCCTCTGGTCACCTTGCATCACTTCACCAACCCTATGTGGTTTGAGCGTCAGGGCGGGTTCACCGTCCTGGAAAACATCCCCATTTTTTTGCGCTTCGTTGAGAAAGCGGTAGGGTATCTGGGCGACGCTTGCGCGGAATACATCACGATCAATGAACCCAACGTGTTTGCCGTGAATGGCTATTATGGAGGCGAATGGCCGCCGGGGGAAAAATCCTTTGGCAGAACGCAACAGGTGCTTTACGTGTTGGCGGCGTGCCATTATAAGGCTTATGGGTTGATCCATCGGCTTCGCCAAGAGGCCGGTTATACCGACACCAAGGTGGGCTTTGCGCATCATGCCAGGGTATTTGCTCCCAAAAACCCTTGGAATCCATGGCATCAGCTGGCTGCAAAGCTCAATGCATATCTATTCCAGGGTGCGGTGCTTAGCGCCTTTACCCAAGGGAAATTCGGCTGGCCGCTGAAGAATGTTCTGCGCTTGACTCCAAAGCCATTGGTGGATTTCCATGCCCTGAATTACTACTCCCGTTCCACGGTGGCGGGCATAGGGGATGGGGTGCGTGAGATCTGCCCCAAGAACGACCTGGGGTGGGAGATTTACCCCAAGGGCATCGTGACCTGTGCCGAGCAGATGGTACGCCTGCTTCACCGCCCCGTGTACATCACGGAGAACGGTACCTGCGACAACCACGATGCCTTTCGCTGCCGGTATATCCATGATCATCTGGTGGCGCTTTGCAGCGTGCGTCTGCCCATGGAGCGCTATTACCATTGGTGCTTTTGCGATAATTTCGAGTGGCTTGAGGGAGAAAGCGCCCGCTTTGGCCTAGTGGAGGTTCAATATGAAACCCAGCAGCGGCGCTTGAAAAAGAGCGGCCAGTTCTTTGCGGAAATGATCAAGGCTGGCGGCATTACCCAGGAAATGGAGGAGAAGTATGTAAGGGGGGAGGTATATCATGATTGAGGTGATAGACCAAACGTTTTATCTTACCACCAAAACCAGCAGCTATTGGTTGCGGGTCACCCCCAAAGGGCACCTGGAGCATCTATACTATGGGCCAAGGCAGCAGCCCCAGGATCCGGAAGCGGTGGCGCTAAAGCGCACCGCACAGGTGGGATCCACCGTGGCCTATGACGCAGAGGACCCCCTATATTGTCTGGACCAACTCTGTTTGGAATGGTCTGGCATCGGCCGGGGGGATTACCGCTATAGCCCGTTGGAGGCCAAGATGCCCGATGGAAGTTTTTGCAGTGACTTTCTTTTTGTAGAACATGAGGTGAAGCAGGGGGACATGGAGCTGAAGGGGCTGCCTTCCGCTCAAGGAGCGGAGCAGACCCTGTCGCTGCACCTTGCGGACTCTTCTGGCGTAACGCTGTGGTTGCATTATTCCGTCTTTGAGGACTGTGATGTAATCGCGCGCTGGGCGGAGGTGGAAAACCAAAGCGAACGGCCGCTGGTGCTGCGCCGCATCCTCAGCATGAGTTTGGACATACCCAACCGGGGGTTTGACCTGCTCACTTTGGATGGTGGGTGGATTAAGGAGGCGCATGTGCATAGGCGGCCCGTGGCTCCGGGGATGGTTGTAAATCAGTCCACCACCGGAGGCAGTTCCAACCGCCATAACCCGGGGTTTTTGTTGGCGGAGCAGGGCGCGGGGGAGGAAAGGGGTCAAGTATGGGCCTTTAACCTGATTTACAGCGGCAACCACTATGGGTTTGGCGAGCTTTCCGGGCAGGACTTGCTGCGGGTAGGCCTGGGCATTAACCCTCATTGTTTTGAGTGGACGCTCACCCAGGGCCAACGCTTTGCTACGCCTCAAGCGGTGATGGCCTTTAGCGATCAGGGCCTCAATGGGATTACCAAGCGCTTTGAAGCCTTTGTCAACGGACATATCGTGGCGCAGGAGTGGCAGGGCAAGGAGCGTCCGGTGCTGTTTAACAATTGGGAAGCCTGTTTTTTTCGATTTACCCGGGGCAAGCTGCATCGCCTGGCCAGAAGCGCTAGAAAACTGGGCGTTGAGCTGTTCGTGCTGGACGATGGCTGGTTTGGAAAGCGTGACAGCGATCACGCCGGGTTGGGGGATTATGCCGTCAACCGGAAAAAGCTGTCCCGGGGTCTACAAAACTTTTCTCGCAAAATCAAGAGGATGGGCATGGGTTTTGGGCTCTGGTTTGAGCCTGAGTGTGTGAATGAGGATAGCGATCTGTTTCGGGCGCATCCTCAGTATGCCTTGGGCACCCCCGGCAAAGCCCCCACGCTGGGCCGCAACCAACGGGTGCTGGATCTTACCAACCCCGACGTGCGGGACTACATTGTGGCTTCGGTGGGGCAGATCTTGGATGAAGCCTGCGTGGACTATGTAAAATGGGATATGAACCGGTACATCAGCGATGCCTTTGCGCCGGGGTTGGAACGTCAGGGAGAGTTCTTTCACCGCTACATCCTGGGCCTGTACGAGGTACTGGAGCGTTTGTTTCGCACCCGCCCCCATATCTTGCTGGAAAGCTGTTCCAGCGGCGGCAACCGGTTTGACCTAGGCATGCTCTGCTATTCGCCACAGATTTGGGCCTCGGATAATACCGACCCAGTGGTACGACAGCGGATCCAGGAAGGGCTGTCCCTGCTGTACCCCTTATCAACCATGGGCGCTCATGTGACCGCCGCCCCGCATCAACAGACGTTGCGTCAAACCCCGCTGTCCACCCGTTTCAACACCGCCTGCTTTGGGGTGCTGGGATATGAGCTTGACCTGAAGCACGTGAGCCGGGAGGAGAAAAAAGAGATCAAAGCGCAGATCGCGTTTTACAAAGCCCACCGCAAAACCTTTCAGTTTGGCCAATTCCGCAGGAATCCGGCGTTGAAGCACAACCAGCGGTTCTGGCAGGTGACGCAAGGAAAAGAGACGCTGATCGGATTCTTTCAAGGCATGGCGGAGACCGCGGACAGCCATACCCTGTTGCCCATCCATGGGCTTGCGCCGCACAAGCAATACCGGCTGGGCGCAATGCCCCAGCGGCAATACATCAAACGGTTTGGCGGGTTGGTAAAACATATTCTGCCGGTGAACCTCAACCCGGAGGGGGCCATCCTGCGCATGGCCAACGCGTTGTTTTCGATGCCGGACTGCGCCGAGCAGTATGAGGGAGACGGTGCGCTTCTGGGCAGCGGCGTGCTGCTGAACAATCAATTCATGGGCACTTATTACAATCCGCAGACGGAATTGCTGGGGGACTTCGGCTCCTACCTGTTCCTCTGCCAGGAGAAAGAAGGGTAACATTGATGGTGGAAATGCACAAGGGAAACCGCTTCGCCTTCGGTCTGGGCACCATCGGTAGGGACATGGTTTATTCGCTCATCAGCATGTTCTTGCTTTTTTATCTCACGGATGTCATCCAGGTAGATACCGGCGTGCTGTGGTGGCTTACCTTCATTATCCTCATCTGCCGGGTGTTTGATGCCCTCAACGACCCCATCATGGGCCTGATCGTGGATAACACCCGCTCTCGCTGGGGTCGCTTCAAGCCCTGGATGGCCTTTGGCGCGGCCGCTTCCGGCATCATTACCATCCTGATTTTTACGGACTTTGGTTTACATAGCACGGCGTTTATTGTCCTGTTCGGATTGCTGTATCTGCTGTGGGGCATGGCCTTTACCACCAACGATATTGCTTATTGGTCTATGCTGCCCACACTGAGTTTTGACCAAAAGGAGCGGGAGCGGATTGGCTCCATCGCTCGCATTTGCGCCAATGTGGGGTTGTTTTTTGTAGTGGCGGGCATCACGGGGATGACGGAAGCTTTTGGCAGCGCCTTGGGCTCGCTGCAAAAAGGGTATCAGATGTTCGCCGTGTTGGTGGTGGCCATCATGTGGTTGGGGCAGCTTATTACCCTGTTTTTTGTGCGGGAGAACCCCGCAATGGCCCAAAAACGAGCGACCACCAAGCCAAGGGAACTCTTCACCGTTCTGTTTAAAAATGACCAATTAATGGTGACGGCAGTGTCCATGGCGCTGTTCATGGTGGGATATGTCACCACCACCAGTTTTGGCCAGTATTTCTTCAAATACGCTTATGGAGACATCGGCATGTACTCCATCTTCGCGGTCATCCTGGGGATATCCCAGATTGCGGCGTTGGTGGTGTTTCCGCTGCTAAGCAAGTTTGCCAAGCGCAAGACGCTGTACACGTTGGCGATGGCGCTGGTGGCGGCAGGGTATGTGATCTTCTTCTTTGCGCCTACGGACACCATGCTGTTCATCGGCATTGCCGGCGTGTTGTTGTTTGTGGGGCAGGCCTTTATCCAGCTGCTGATGCTCATGTTCTTGGCGGACTCGGTGGATTACGGACACCTGAAGCTGGGTAAGCGCAACGATTCCATCACTTTTTCGGTGCAACCCTTCATCAACAAGATTGGTGGCGCATTGGGCAGCGCGGTGGTGAGCGCGGTGATCATTTTGTCGGGCATCAAGGACGCCGCCAGCAAGGCGGAGGTGACCCAGGGCGGCTTGCTGATGATGAAGCTTGCGATGATGGTGTTTCCGCTGCTGCTGATAGCCGCCAGCTATCTGTTGTACCGTTTCAAATATAAGATCGACGAGCCCGCCCACGCAGAGATCCTGCGCCAGCTGCGCCAGAAGGGCGAGATTCAGGAGGAAGCATCATGAACTATGATTTGAAATCCACTTTGCGGCAGGTGTTTCACCATCCGGTGGGACATGACGTACTGGCGAAGATTGCCATGCAGATGGGCATGGAGGGAGACGCTTTCGCCCGTTGGCCTCTGGGCGGTCTGCGATTGGGCATGGTGCAGCGCTTGGGACAAAAGCGGCTGGGGGACGGGTTCATGCCCATGTTGCTGGCCTTGCTGAACCGGGAAACCGCAACTGTGGGGGACGAGGAAAGGCCCTCGACGTGGTGGCGGGATGCGGTATTCTATCAGATTTATCCCCGTAGCTTCTGCCACGAAGGACCCAGCAAGGGCGAAAAGCACGATGGGAATTTGCGGGGCATACTCGCCCGCCTGGATGATTTGCAGGCCCTGGGCATCGATGCCTTGTGGCTGTCGCCCATCTACGACTCCCCGGACGATGACAATGGATATGACATTCGAGACTATCAGAAGATCGATGCCCGCTACGGCGTTATGGAGGACTTTGACGCCCTGCTGCAGGAGGCGCACCGCCGGGGCATGCGGGTCATCATGGATTTGGTGGTGAACCATTCCTCCGATGAGCATGCATGGTTTCAAGCGGCTTTGCGGGATGCCAAGTCCCAGGAGCGTGACTTCTACTTCTTCCGGGAGGGGGATGAAAGGCCCAACAACTGGACGTCTTTCTTTTCGGGTAGCGCATGGCGGCGCTTTGAAAAGGAAGGTGTATGGGGCCTGCATTTGTTTTCCAGCAAGCAGATGGATCTGAACTGGGAAAGCGACGTGCTGCGCGGGAAGATCATGGACATGGTGAGCTGGTGGCTGGACAAAGGTGTGGACGGGTTTCGGCTGGATGTGATCAATGCGATTTCCAAAGATCCTGGTCTGCCGGACGGGAACCAGTTGGTGGGCAAGCTGATGGGCGTTGTGGGGATCGAGCATTACTTTTATGGACCGAGGCTGCATGAATATTTGGCGCAGCTTCACAGGGAAGCCTTTGCGCCCCGTGATGCGTTCTCCGTGGGAGAAGCCCCGGGCATGGGCATGAAGATGGGAGAGCTTCTCACCATGCCCAGCCGAAAAGAGTTGGATATGATTTTCAACTTTGATATTTTGGAGAACCCGGGGAAAACACGCTTTGACATCTACCGCTTCGACCCCTACCACATCAAGCGCCACTTGATGGAGTGGAGCATGGGGTACAAGGGCCAAAACGCGATTTTCTATGACAATCATGATAATCCCCGCATGGTGTCTAAGATTGATCCTTCCGGGCGCTACAGGGAGCTCCTGGCCAAGCTGTTGCTGACGCTGCAATGCACCCTGCCCGGCACGCCCTTTTTGTACCAAGGGGCAGAAATTGGTGCGGGTAACATCGGTTTCAGATCTCCCCAGGATTTTGATGACATTGAGAGCATCAACAAGTACAAGGAACTGACGGCTATGATGTCTTCGGAGGAGGCCTTTGCCCGGGTGGCCAAGGGGACCCGTGATCATGCCCGGGCCATGGTGGATTGGTCGGAGGTGGAACGGCAAAAAGCGGCGGAGGGATCGGTATGGCGGTTTGCGCAATCTCTGATCGCACTGCGTAGGCAGCATGCGGCCCTGCGGGGGGGGGAGGTTCAGTTTGCGAAGCCCAAGAGCAAGACAACATTTGATTATGTGCGCAGCGCCGAGGGCGAACGGTTTCAGGTGGTTGCCAATCTGACGGACAGGCCTCAATCACGGCCCTTGCCCCAAGGGGAGTTGCTGTTGTGCAGCGCAGCCCCGCAGAGCAGCGCGCTTGGGCCCTATGAAGCGCGGATGTATCGGCTGTCATAACTTTTCACGCGACTTCATCATGCGCAAAAGAGGCATTGGCTATGGGCCAGTGCCCTTTTTTGCTGAAGCTGCTATTTTAATTGACGCATCAAAAGGATCGGAGGCGCTGTTTACTTGACAAGGCAATCCGATTGTGATAGTTTGTTGTTATCGAGTTGTTTTTAAAAACAATACGATAGCAGAAGGAGCGTGCTAAGGATGAGCAGAAAGAGAAGGGTATCGGTACTGGTTGCATTGGTGCTTGTGTTTTCCGTTTTGGCTACAGCGACGGCTTCCAACCCAACCACGGTGATGGTAGCGGCGGCGGCCAGCCTTGAAAAGTGCCTGGCGAATGATCTGATCCCCTTGTTTGAGAAGGCAAATCCGGACATTCGTATGGAGGGGGCCTACGATAGTTCCGGAAAGCTCCAGACCCAGATTGAGGAAGGGCTGCAGGCGGACGTGTTTATGTCGGCCGCTATGAAGCAGATGAATGCGCTCAAGGATGAGGCGCTGGTGGATGAGGCTTCGATCGTGCCGCTGCTGCAAAACCGCATTGTACTCATTGCCCCGGCAGACTCGCATACCGATATCACATCCTTTCAGGACATCCTGAAGGCGGACGTCATCGCCCTGGGTGACCCCCAGAGCGTGCCGGCGGGCCAATATGCCAAAGAGGCCCGGGAAAGCCTAGGCGTGTATGAGGAAGCGGCCGCAAAGGCGAGCCTGGGCACCAATGTGACCGAGGTTCTCAACTGGGTGGCGGAAGGCAGCGCGGATGTAGGCATTGTGTATGCCACCGACGCCGCTTCCACCGACAAGGTAAAGGTGCTGGCGGAGGCGCCTGAGGGAAGCCTAAAGCAGCAGGTCATCTATCCGGTAGGCGTGGTAACTGCATCTCAACACAAGGAAGCCGCGCAAAGGTTTATCGATTTCCTGGGCACCGATGAAGCTCTGACGATTTTGGAAAGCTATGGGTTTACCCGGGCGCCCATGGATACAGTGAACGGAGAAGAAGCCAAACCATGAACCTTACGCCGATCTGGATCTCCCTGAAAACCGCGCTGGTTTCCATTGCCCTGACCTTTGGGATCGGGCTACTGGCGGCCAAGTGGGTTGGCGCGGTGCGCAGCCATAGGCTGCGGGCCGTGTTGGATGGGTTGTTTACGCTACCGTTGGTGCTACCGCCAACGGTAGCAGGATTTTTTTTGCTATACATTTTCGGCGTCAAGCGTCCCATCGGCCAATTCCTGCTGGACTTTTTTTCGGTGAAGATCGCTTTTTCTTGGGCTGCCACGGTGCTGGCGGCTTTTGTCATCTCTTTTCCGCTGATGTACCGTTCCGCCCGTGGTGCGCTGGAGCAGGTGGATTGCACGCTGTTGCATGCGGCCCGTACCTTGGGGCTGTCCGAGACCCGGCTGTTTTTTCGGGTGGAGCTTCCCATGGCGATGCCCGGTGTGGTGAGCGGAGGCATGCTGGCCTTTGCGCGCGGCCTTGGGGAGTTTGGGGCCACGGCCATGATTGCGGGGAACATCGCCGGCAAGACCCGCACTCTGCCGCTGGCGGTCTACTCCATGGTGGCCGCCGGGGACATGGAAGGGGCTTATGGGTATGTGGGGGTACTGTTGCTGATCTCGTTTGTGATGGTGGCCAGCCTGGGGCTGATCTCATACCCAAGGAGGAAGCGCAGATGAGCTTGCATGCCGCCATATCCAAACAATGGAGGGGATTTGCCCTGGACGTATCGCTGCAAACAGACGGCGGCGTGCTGGGGTTGCTTGGCGCGTCGGGCAGCGGCAAGAGCATGACCCTGCGTTCCATCGCAGGGATTGATACCCCCGATCATGGCCGTGTTTTGCTGGGGGAAAGGGTGCTGTTTGATGACCGGCAACGCATCAATCTTTCGCCTCAGCGGCGCAAGGTGGGTTATTTGTTTCAAAACTACGCGCTGTTTCCCCGTATGAACGTGGCGCAAAATATTGGCTGCGCGGCCCCGCGCGAGCAGCGAAGCAAGCGGGTTGCCCAGCAGTTGGAACGGCTTCAGCTGGATGGAATGGCGGAGCGGTATCCCTCGCAGCTTTCCGGCGGCCAACAGCAGCGGGTGGCTCTGGCCCGATGCCTAGTGAGTGAGCCTGAGGCTTTGCTGCTGGACGAGCCTTTTTCCGCCTTGGATGAACACCTGCGCCAACAGGTACGGCTGGAGTTTTTGGGAGTGCTCAGGGGATATCCGGGGCCTGTGGTTTTGGTGACCCACGACCAGGCGGAAGCGTATCAGCTTTGCCATCAGTTAGTGATTCTGGAAAATGGGCATGTGGTGGCACAGGGCGATACAAAGGCGCTGTTCCGAGACCCTGGCTCGGCGGGAGCGGCGCGCATCCTGGGTGTCAAAAATATTCTTCCGGCGGAGCGCACGGCGACGGGGCGGGTTCGGGTCAAGGATTTGGGCCTGGAACTAACGCTCTCTTTGCCCATCCCGGAAGAGATGACTTTTGTGGGGATGGTGGCCCATGCGCTGAAGCCCTCCAAAAGCGAAAACGACCCCAACCGCTTTGCTATCCAGGTGCTGGATCGGATCAACAGCCCGCGTAGGGCCTATCTGTTGATTCAAAAAAAAGACGCGGAAAGTGTCCAGCCGTTGTGGTGCACTCTTGACGAATCGGCCAGAGAAGTGCCACAATATGTATGGATCGACCCGGCGGATGTGTTGCCGCTGACCCGCTGAGGAGGGGCCTACGATGCAAGAAGAACCGTGCTGGAGGCCGGTTTTGAAACTTCAAATTGCAAAGCATATGAAGTTTATGGGCCCAGGCTGTTATGAGCTGCTCGCGCTGATCCGTCAGTGTGGCAGCGTACGTGTAGCCTGTGAAAGGATGGGGCTTTCCTACAGCAAGGCCTGGCGGATCCTCAACGCCCTGGAGGAGGAAACAGGGGTTGAGGTGCTGGAGCGTAGGCAGGGGGGCAAGAGTGGCGGGGAGAGCCGCTTGTCCCAGGCAGGGGAAGACTTGATGACGCGTTACGCAGCCTTTGAGGCAGAGTGCAAAGAGGCAGTGGAACATATTTTTGCACGGCATTTTGCCAGGGAAGCGGGGAGTAAGCCATGAGATTGATCAAGACGGAAGAGGCAGTGGGTCATGTGCTGTGCCACGATTTAACCCGTATCGTGCCAGGGGAGTACAAGGGCACGGCCTTCCAAAAGGGCCATGTGGTGCGGGAAGAGGACATCGATATGCTACTTTCCATGGGCAAGCGGGAGCTGTACGTGTGGGAAGTGGAGCCTGGCATGCTGCAAGAAAACGAGGCGGCTGAAGTGCTACGTGGTATCTGCCAGGGGGAGAGCATGCGCCCTACGGAGGTATCCGAGGGTAAAATCGAGCTGATCGCGGAAAGCGCCGGGCTGTTTGCGGCGGACATTCAACGGCTGCGGCAGATCAATAGCCTGGGCGAAATGATGATTGCCACGCGCAGCAGCTTGACACCGGTGCATGCGGGGGACAAGCTGGCGGGCATGCGGGTGATTCCCCTGGTCATCGCACAGGAGAAGATGCAGCAGGCCAAGGCCATTGGCGGCGGCAAGCCCCTGCTGGCGCTTCACCTTTTTCAGGCACTGCGGGTGGGCGTTATTAACACAGGCAGCGAGGTATTCTCAGGGCGCATTCAGGACGCATTTACACCGGTATTGGAAGGCAAGCTGGCGGAATACGGCTCTGCGATGGCCTTTCACCAAGTGCTATCCGACGAGCATGAGCCCATCACCCAAGCGATTGTGCGCATGGTGAAGGAGGGAGCCCAGATGGTGCTGTGCACCGGGGGCATGAGCGTGGACCCGGACGACAGAACCCCTCTGGCCATCAAGAACACGGGGGCGGCAGTGGTTAGCTATGGCGCGCCGGTGCTGCCGGGGGCCATGTTCATGTTGGCTTACCTGGGCGAGGTGCCCATCGTGGGGCTTCCCGGTTGCGTGATGTACGCCAAACGAACGATTTTTGATTTGGTGTTGCCGCGGCTGCTGGCGGGGGTACGGGTATCGGCGGAGGATCTAGCGGGGTTGGGCAACGGCGGGCTGTGCTTGGGCTGCGAGCCTTGCACCTTCCCCAACTGTGGCTTTGGAAAGGGTGTATAACCATGGACAAGCTGACCCACCTGAATGCCGAGGGCGAAGCGAACATGGTGGATGTGGGGGGCAAGCCGCCCACGCGCCGCCGCGCTGTGGCCCAGGGCAGCATCCGCATGTCAAAAGAGGCCTATCAGGCGCTGAAGGAAGGCTCGCTGGAAAAAGGCGATGCCCTGGCGGTGGCCCGGGTGGCGGGTATCATGGCTGCCAAAAAGACCTCCGGCCTCATCCCGCTGTGTCACCCGCTGGCGCTGACACGAATTGCGGTGGACTTTACCTGGCAGGACATCGCCTGCACGGTTGGGGCAGTATGCACAGTGGAATGCCTGGGGCAGACCGGGGTGGAAATGGAAGCGCTTATCGGGGTCAACATAGCTTTGCTGTCCCTGTATGACATGTGTAAGGCCGTGGACAAGCAGATGGTGCTGGGGGACATATGCCTGTTGGAAAAGAGCGGCGGCAAAAGCGGAGATTATGGGAGGAACGCTCATGATTGACCGCTGTGGAAGGACAATCGACTATTTGCGGGTGTCCATCACTGACCGCTGCAATTTGCGTTGCCGCTATTGCATGCCCAGCGACTTGCCCAAGGCTGCCCACGCAAGCATCCTCTCGTATGAAGAAATTCAGCGGCTTTGCGGAATTTTTTGCGAGCTGGGTATCCAGCACATCCGTGTGACGGGGGGAGAGCCCTTGGTACGGAAGGGTTGTATGGGGCTGCTGCAAGCCTTGCGGGGGTTGCCGGGCCTGGAGGCCTTAAACCTGACCACCAACGGGGTGCTGCTATCAGAGCATATCCCGGCTCTGGCGGCGCTGCCCATTGACTCGCTGAACATCAGCCTGGACACGCTGCGTTCCCAGCGATACAAGGCCCTGACAGGATATGATGGATCTGGCGATGTGCTCCGCGCGATTCGCCAAGCGGTGGAGGCGGGCATGCGGGTCAAGCTGAACTGCGTGGTAATGCGGGGTGTGAACGAGGATGAACTGCCGGATATGGCCAAGCTGGCCCAGGAGTTGCCCGTGGATGTGCGCTTTATTGAGCTGATGCCTTTGGGCGCTGCCACAGCCTTTGAGGCGGTGCCAGGAGAGGAAGTGCTGGCCAGGCTCAGGCGGGAGGACCCGGCGCTGGCGCCCGTCGCCTCTCGTGGAGCGGGACCGGCCCGGTACTTCGCCAGCCCTTCGTTGCAAGGGCGCATCGGCTTTATCAATGCGCTGACGGACCACTTTTGCGAGGGCTGCAACCGCCTGCGACTCAGCAGCCAAGGGTTTTTGAAGCTGTGCCTGTTCCATAATGATGGAATCGATTTGCGTACCTTGCTGCGCACCGGCGCGGGAGATCGGCAGATCAGAGAAGCGATCGAGGTTGCTATTGCCAAGAAGCCCAAGGGCCATGCGTTTGGACAGTCGGCTTCGGAGCTGGACGGCCTTTCCAGCATAGGAGGCTAAGATGGGTAAAGGTATCATTCAAGCCATTTGCATAAGCACTCGGCGGGGCACTGAGAAGGCCGACGTGGCCCAGGCCCGCCTGATCCAAAACCATGGGATTGAAGGCGACGCTCACGCAGGGGACTGGCACCGGCAAGTAAGCCTGCTTTCCGCAGACAAGATACAGGTCTTTAACCAGCAAGGCGCGGGGGTGATGCCCGGGGCTTTTGGGGAGAACCTGGTGGTGTCCGGCATTGATTTTCGTTCCTTGCCGGTGGGCACGCGGTTTCAGGTAGGGGACGCATTGCTTGAGCTCAGCCAGGTGGGCAAAGAGTGCCATACCCATTGCCAGATCTATCAGCGAATGGGAGACTGCATCATGCCCAGGGAAGGGGTGTTCGCCCGGGTGCTTCGCGGCGGAGAGATTCGCACCGGCGATGAAATGTCCGTATGCCTGCGGGAGAGTGCCATGCGGGCAGCGGTGCTGGTGCTCAGCGACCGTAGCGCCCGGGGTGAGAGGGCGGATTTAAGCGGGCCGCTAGCCGCCAAGCTGTTGGCGGAGGCGGGCTACACCGTGGAGGCGCAGTTGCTGCTGCCTGATGAGCAGGCGCAGATCGAGGCCGCGCTGATCGATTTGGCAGACAGACGGCAGGTGAGCCTGGTCATCACCAGCGGTGGCACCGGGCTTTCCCTCAGGGATGTGACGCCGGAGGCTACCTTGGCTGTCGCGGAGCGCGCGGCACCAGGCATTGCGGAGGCCATCCGGGGATTTTCCATGCAAAAGACCCCAAGGGCGATGCTATCCAGAGGTGTGGCGGTGCTTCGAGGGCAATGCTTGATCGTGAACCTACCGGGCAGCCCCAAAGCGGTGCAGGAATGCCTCGCCTATCTTTTACCCACATTGGAGCATGGGCTGGCCATTCTCAGGGGTGAGGGGGACGCCTAACTTGATCTATTTTGACAATGCGGCGGAGACGTTGCCCAAGCCGCCACGGGTGATCCGGGCCATGGCCGCTGCCTTGGAAACCTTTGGCAACCCCGGCCGCTCCCATGCAACCCCCGCCATGTTGGCTGCCCGGGAGATTTTGCAAGCGCGGCAGGCTGTGGCTGGACTGGTGGGGCTGCGTAACCCCATGCGGGTTGCCTTCACCTCAGGCTTTACCGAGGCCATGGGGCTTCTGGCGCGGCAGATCCAGCCCGGCGAACCTGTGCTGGTGACCGAGGTAGAGCATAACTCCGTGCTGCGGCCCCTGATGCTCCGGGGCGCTCGGCTCAGGGTGCTTCCCTGCGACGAAAAGGGCAATCTGCGCTGGGATCAGCTGGAAGACGTGATGGAACCTGGGGTGCGGTATGCCTTTTTGTCCCATGGTTCCAACGTCACCGGGAACCTAACGGATGTTGCGCCGATGAGGGCCTTTTGCCAGGAGCGGGGCGTTACGCTGGTACTGGATGTGGCCCAAACGCTTGGCTGCGCATGGGTACATCATAACATGGCCGACATTTTATGCTTCACGGGGCATAAGGCGCTGCTGGGACCTCAAGGCACCGGGGGGTTGATCGTCGGCGAGGGGATATCCCTGCCGGTGCTGAAAACAGGCGGCACGGGAGGGGACAGCTTTCAGCCGCTGCAGCCGGACATCTTGCCGGACGCCATGGAGGCCGGGACACCAAACGCTCATGGGCTTGCAGGACTTCGA
>JAVBSI010000012.1:0-123392 GCA_031556815.1 Eubacteriales bacterium
CCTGCGGGATCATCCCCCTCGGCGGCGTCTGTACCCGGGTCATCAACAGCATTTCCCATGGCGGTCAGATCACCGGCTTGCCCGTCGGCAACCGGGTCACCCTGCGCACCTTCGCCCAGATCCACGGAGACGCGATACTCCGAAGGGGTAAAGTTGAGGTCGTCAAGGGTTTGATACTGAAGGACATAATCTCCTTGGTAGGCGGAATCAAGCTCTGCGGTCAGGTTCCATGTGAGGCTTTGTCCATCCTCCACCACATTGCCATCCAAGTTTTCGGTGTCGGCCATGCTGTAGGACGCCACGGCCGTTCCGTAGGAATCCACCACCCGTACTGCCACCACATCCGCACTGGTTTGAGCCAGGAAGTTCAGCTGGGCAGGCACAGGGCCTTGGGAAGAATCCACATTAAAACTACTCACAGGTGGCGCGGCCACAAGCGGCTCACCAATATGGAGGGGCCCCGCCAGCGGGACGCCCTCGTCCCAGGTGCCATCCTTCAACAGAGATTGCACGGTCAGCAGTCCGTCGAAGGACGCCTCCATGGTGTAGCGAAGGGTCCAGATCATGCCCTTGCTGTTTTTGGTCACAGCGCCGGAGAGAGTGTCTTCGTCGGAGAGGGTTTTTTGCAACAGAGCGTTGCCAGTTTCATCCACAAAGCGCAGATCCGTCACGCTGGCGGCGGTCTGCACGTTGATCAGCAGCTCCGCCGGGGCGGTACCCTCCATAGGGGTTACGGAAAAACCCGTGATGCGCGTTTCGGATGGAAAGATCAAGCCTTTCACAGAGTTAAACGCCTGGATGACGGTGGCTTTAACCCCGCCGATGGTTTCGCCGAGGGCGCCGCCCATGGATTCCCAGTTGGGCAGGATAACCCCGGCCAACGCAATACCAAACACCAGCAGCAAAATCACGATGGGGGTCAGACAGCCACGGCGGCGGCGAGGTACGTCATCTTCATCCTCATCTTCAAAATCATAGCGTGGACGATGTACGGAGGCCGGCGGGTTGTAGCGCCCGTCATCCCTGCGGGAGGGCACATAACGCTCACTGTCATCGTCCACAGGAGGCCGGGGCCGGCCGGTGGGCGCGTTGGGGCGACGGGCAGGGGCGCCGTTTTCACCAGGGCCGCCAGGCAGAGGCCTGCGAGGCCGCTCATCTCCGGCTTCAGGACGGGGAGGCCGACCGGATTGCGGGCGGGGTGGCATGCCTTCCGGAGGCCGGGCCGGGCGTTGGCCGGGCATCTCCCCAGGCCGCTGGGGCCTAGGAGCGCCGGGGGCAGCCCCTCCCTGAGGGCGAGGCGTACCTTGGGGGCGGGGTGGCATCCCTTCCTGGGGCCGAGGAGGCCGTTGCCCAGGCTGTTCCCCGGGCCGGGGCGGCCTGGGAGGCGGCATGCCCTCCCGGCGTCCTGGGGCCTGAGGGCGGTGCGGATCTGCACCCGCTTTGAGGCGATCCCGCGCCTGACGGGCTCTGTCGTCAACGCCGGGCAGGTCGTCGTCCTCTTCAGGCAATGCACCCACTTGGCTGCGGGGAATGGGAGCGCCGCTAATGGGCAGGGCGGTCCGCGCACCGGTATACCGCTCGCCGGGCAGGGCGGGGCGGCGGGCAGGCCGAGCGGGTTCCTCCAGGTCGGCGTCTTCCGGCATCAATTCGCTGTCTCCCGGAAAAAAAGGATCCAGCTCATCATACGCAGGGCGGTTGGCAGAAGGAAAGGGAGGACGGGTTTCCGGAAGAGAAGGAATGGAAACCTCCGGCTCCGGTTCCCAGGGATCGATCTGCGGAAGGGAGGGGGCGGAAGAGCGCGCGTCGGCGGAGGGACGCGCCAAAGATACGTCAGGTAAGCCAGCAGAACCGTTTTCCTGGTCGTGGTAGCGGGCCATGCGGCCGGCTCTGCGGCTGCGCGCTGGCGCGGCAGGAGACTCAGCAGGTTCGGCGGCGAGAGTGACCCCGGAAGAAGGCGCAACAGGGGAGGGATCAAACCCGGAGGGCGCTGCCGGGGGCGAATCCGGGCGGCTTGCCAGGCTGTCCTCTACCGAAATGGGCGGCGGAAAGGCGTTGCGGTCGCTGCGGTCCACGGTCTTGCGGCGGTTGACCATTTGTGGCGGCACAATGGGCACACCCACCCGGGTGGGCGCATCTCCAGCTTGGGCTAAAAAATCGCCATCTTCGGATGCGGAAAATAACGGGACGCCCCCCTGTTGCATCTCGGCGCCATAAGGGGCGGGCTCGTCCATCAGGAAGGAAGGGGGTTTGGCAGAAGGAGGTCTCCGCCAGGCGGAAAAATCTTCTTGCTTGGGGGTTGCGCTTGCCGCCGCAGTGGCGATGGGATCATCATAGGGGGCGAATGGGTCCAGCTGTCGGCCGGCATTGCGCTCCTGCTTGCCCATGTCAATGTCGTCGGCAATGTTGTTTGGGTTGGGGTGGTTACGACGGAAATCACTCAAGATCGTGCACTCCTTCTCATTGCTTCCAGGGGGAGAATACGCCCGCAAAGGCAACCGGGCGAATCCGCTCTGGCCGGTCCATATCGTCAGCAAAAAGCAAATAAATGCAACATACGCCACTTTCCATTATAACAAGAATCCCCAAAGTCCACAAGACCCTTTTGGGAGAGGCGAGCGGGAGGGCAGGGGACATGGAAGAAGGCGGCAACCGCATCATAGGAAAGGCAAGCATTCCATCCGTGGTGTTGGAATGTCTTGCCAAAAGGTTCCGCATTTTTGTTACAAATCATGCATGGGACATCCAAAAGCTTATCCCATAACCGCCATGCAAATTTTTTGAAGCACAAAGGAATGGCCCAAAGCTCTGCCCCGGTGGTCTGGGTTGTGGGCTACCGGTTCATCAGATCATACATCATCACGGCGGCAGCCACCGCCGCGTTGAGGGACTCGGCGCCACCGCGCATGGGTAAAGCGTAGCGGTGGGGGGCCTGGGCAACAATGCCTGGGGTAAGGCCGGCCCCTTCGTTGCCAATGAGCAGACAAAATTTGTCCGGCAAAGCACCCCGCTGGTAAAAGGGTTCCCCGTCCAGTACGGCGGCGATCACCCCATATCCAGCTTGAGAAAGCTTCCGGACGGCCTCTTCACCGCTGGGCACGATGGCCATGGGTACCCGAAACACACTGCCCATGGTGGCGCGTAAGGTCTTGGGGGCAAAGGGATCAGCGCAATCTCCAGCCAGGATGCAGCCACTTAGCCCCACCGCGTCCACGGTGCGCAACACGGTGCCCACGTTGCCGGGATCCTGAACATTTTCCAGCAGCACCAGGCGAGATCCCAGGGACAAAAGAGGGTCGGGACGGCCGTCAATGGACGTTTGTATCGTGGAAGGAAGCCCTACCACCGCCGCAATTCCTTGGGGAGCCTTCACGTGAGACAGGGAGGCAAGCACGGGCTCCGTCACGGCATAAAAGACAGGCGGGGTTGGACTTTGGACTGCATCGGCGGTGGGGGTTGCTTTTGCACGGCGCATCAAGGGTTCCAGCAGGCTTTCATATAGGGCCAGCTTTTCCTGGCATACAAACACAGCCTGCACCGCCTGAGGGCACATCAGGACGGCCTCCAACACCAGATGCTCTCCCTCGCACAGAAAGGCAGATTGCTCCAGGCGGCCCTTGCGGGTGGCCAGGGCTTTGGCCGCCTGAACGCGGGGGTTATGGACGCTGGTGATGGCAAGAAAAGGGATCATGGCGGATCACATGCGCTCCGGCGCATCCATGCCGATGAGGAAAAGCGCGGTTTGAAGGGTCTGCTTTACCGCCAGGGTCAGCCCCAGGCGGGCCTCCCGCACGCCGTTTTCCGCATCCAAAATGCGGTTTTCGTAATAAAATTTGTTATAGCTTTTGGCAATCTCCGTCAAGGCCCTGGTCACCATGCTGGGCTCATAACGGGCGGCGGCCTCCCGCACGGCTTGCGGGAAGCGGGACAGCAGGCGCAGCAACTCCTGAGCATAGTCGTCGCAAAGCCCCCCATAGTTGGATGTCGCACCATCGTTTGCGCCGGAGGGCATACCCTGCTTTGGCGCCTTGCGCAGCACGCTGCAGCAGCGGGCATGGGTGTATTGCACATAGGGGCCGGTTTCCCCATCAAAGTTCAGGGCCCGATCCCACCAGAAATCGATGTCCTTGATGCGGTTGTTTTGCAAATCCGCATAGATCACCGCGCCGATGCCCACCTGAGCAGCCACGGCCTCTTTGTTTTCCAGCTCAGGGCTTTTGTCCCGGATGATCTCCAACGCCTTTTCCTTAGCCCGGTTCAGCAAATCCTCCAGGTAGACCACATGTCCCTTGCGGGTGGCCAGCGTTTGGCCCTCATAGGAGATCATGCCAAAGGCCACATGGATCAGGTCCTTGGCCCAGGGATAGCCCATCTTCTCCACCACCTTGAACCATTGGCGGAAGTGGAGATCCTGCTGGTAGGCCACCACATACAGGCATTTGTCGAAATGATAGGTATCCATGCGGTACAGAGCCGCGGCAATATCCCGAGTGGCATAGAGGGTGGCGCCATCCTTTTTGAGGATCAGGCAGGGGGGCATGCCGCTTTCCTCTAGATCCACAATGGAGGCGCCGTCGCTGATGGTGAGCAGGTTCTTCTCTTTCAGCTCGTCCACAACCCGACCCATTTTATCATTGTAAAACGCCTCGCCGTTGTAGCTGTCAAAGGAGATCCCCAGCATGTCGTAGACGCGTTGGGTATCCCGAAGCGTAAGAGCCTTGAACCAATTAAAAATTTCAGTGGCCTGGGGATCTCCGTCCTCGATTTTTTTGAACCAGGCGCGGCCCTCGTCCTCCAGGGCGGGGTTCTTTTCGGCCTCGTCATGAAAGCGCACATACAGCTGGGTAAGGGCCTCCACGCCGCCCCGCTCCACATCCTCCCGGTTGCCCCAGCGCTTGTAGGCGGTGATCAGCTTGCCAAACTGGGTGCCCCAGTCCCCCAGATGGTTGATGGATACAGTGGTGTAGCCCAAAAAATCATAGATGCGGCGCAGGCTGTGGCCGATCATGGTGGTGCTGAGATGGCCGATGTGGAAGCGCTTGGCGATGTTGATGCTGGAAAAATCGATACAGATGGTTTTGCCCACGCCCTCGGTTCCGCTGCCGTATCGCGCCCCGGCGACCAGCACGGTTTGAAGAGTCTCCCGGGCAAAGTTCTCCCGGTTGAAAAAAAAGTTGAGATAACCGCTGAGGGGCTTCGCCTCACAAAGCTCCGGCGCGCGGATGGCCCCCGAAAGGGCGGCGGCGATCTGGGGCGGGCCCTGGCGGAGAACCTTGCTCAGCTTAAAGCAGGGGAAAGCATAATCGCCCATTTCTTTTTCCGGAGGGATCTCCAAAAAATCCTGGACCTCCGTGACGGAGGGCAAGCCGGAAGCCTGCGGATAGCAGCGGGATAAGGCGTCTGCAATCAAAGCCGCGATGCGCCCTTTCATGTCCATCATCAGGCGCCTCCTTCCGGGTCCGTAACGTGGACGGCAGGGAAGCTGTCAAGGTCGATTTTACGTTTCCAATCGCCGCGGCGATACAACAGCAGGATCATCACCGTTCCCGCCACCCAGGCCACCAGCAGCGAACCGTATAGGCACAGAGGATCGCCGTTGGGGAACCGCTCGCTTCGGCTCAGGTATGCCCATAGGTAGGCGATGGGCAAACGGATAACGACGGTCTGAATCAGGCTCACCCACATGGGGCGCATGGTCTCTCCGGCCCCACGCATAACGCCCATGATCGTCTGCGTAACGCCAAAGGCAATGTACCCCAGGGCAAGCACCCGCAGCATGTTGGTACCAAAGTCCACAATCTCCGGGGTTTGGGTGAAGACCCGCATGAGGCTGCCGCCAAAGAGCAAAATGCAAAGGGTGAGAAAGGTGGAGGAAACCAAGGCGATGATCAGCGAAGCCCGGGTACCCTGCTGGACCCGATCCATCCGTTTTGCGCCAACGTTTTGCCCGGTAAAGGTGGTGGCTGCGATGCCATAGGTGAAATTGGGCATCATGGCAAAGCCGTCCACCCGCATCACGGCGGTAGCTGCGGTAACCACATTGGCCCCCAGGGTATTGGTGAGGGACTGCACCAACACGCCGCTTAGCGAAAACACCATCTGGGTAACCGAGGAGGGAAGGCCCAGGTTGATAATTTTTTTGGAGATGGGTTTGTCCATCCGCAAGGTGCTGCGGTTCACATCCAGCACGTCTTTCATGGCATACAGTTTGCGCAGGCACAGCGCGGCGGAAATCCACTGAGAGATGATAGTGGCCCAGGCCACGCCGTCGGTTTTCATGTGGAAAGCGGTGACAAACAGGATGTCCAGCCCCACATTCAGCCCGGCGGCCAGGATTAAGTAGAGCAAGGGAGAGACGCTGTCGCCCAGGCCGCGCAGGATCCCGCCAAAGATATTGTAATAGGCGCAGCCCACAATGCCCAGAAAGATGATTTCCAGGTATACGGCCGCCAAGTCCATCATCTCGGGGGGGGTGCCCAGCAGCAGCAACAACGGGCGGGTGATAAGCACGCCCACCACCATGATCGCAAGGCCGCTCCATAGCGTGAGCATGATGGTGGAACCCACCGCGCGGCTGAGCTCGTCCCGGCTTTTGGCGCCAAAATACTGGGACACCAAAATGCTGGCGCCGGTGGAAATGCCCATGAACAGCACCAGCATCAGATTGAGGATGGGAAAGGAAAGACCCACCGCGCCCAGCGCCTCGTCCCCAATGTAGTGGCCCACCACGATGGCGTCCACGGTGCTATACATCTGTTGGGCAAAGTTGCCGATGAGCAGGGGAATGGAAAAGAAGATGAGCCCCTTCATGGGGCTGCCCTGGGTCAAATCCCGGGGCCTGAAGAGCTTACGAAAAAATTGCATACAATTCCTTTCATTTTTGCACAAAGGGGCCGCTGGCAAGATACAAGGGCCCAGAAAAAGGGATCAAAGCCCTATGGATGCAGGAAGGTTCCCATGGGGTCGCCGCCCAGGACGTTCAGCAGGTTTTCCGGCGGCTGAAGGCCAAAGACCCGCACCAGGGGGACATGATTGTCCCGCAGCATGATGAAGGCGGCGGCGTCCATCACCTTCAAATCCTGCTGGGCAGCCTGGTCATAGGTAAGGTCGGGGATCAGCCGCGCTTCGCGGTGGATCGCCGGGTCGGCAGTATAGACGCCGTCAATGTTTTTGGCCATTAACAGGGCGTCGCATTCCAACTCAATGGCGCGCAGCACCACCGCGCTGTCCGTGGAAAAGCAGGGATTGCCCAAGCCGCAAGCCAGCAAAAGGATCTGCCCTTGCGCCAGGTGACGCAAGGCGGTGACCGTGTTGTAGCTTTCGGCAAAGCGAGGGATGTCCACCCCGCTCATGACCACGGCGGGGGAGCCTTGACGCGCCAAGGCATCCCGCATATACAGGCTGTTTTGCAGGGTGCCCAGCATGCCCATTTGGTCCGCGGCCACGGTGCCCATTTTCAGAGAGTCGCCCCGGCGGCCGCGCCAGACGTTGCCCCCGCCGATCACCACGGCAAGCTGGATGTCCATGCGCTGTACCTGAGCAAGGATGCCTGCCATCTGCTCGAACTTTTCATGGCAAAACAGCTTTCCATCCACGCCCAGCGCTTCGCCGCTGAGCTTGACAATAACGCGGCGGTATGGATGACCCATAGGCTCACTCCCTTTTTCAAAAAGGGCACGCAAGCAGCGCTTGCGTGCCATGGCCCCGAAAGGCTTACTTCTTGGCGGTTTGCGCGGCTATTTCTTCCGCAAAGTTGTCCTGGCGCTTCTGGATGCCTTCGCCCCGCTCGTAGCGGGAAAAACGAACGATCTCGATCTTTGCGCCGATTTCCTTGGCAACTTCGGCGGTGAGCTGGCTGATGGTTTTATCCCCGTCCTTCACGTAGGGCTGCTCCATCAGGCAGACTTCCTTATAATACTTATCAATGCGGCCATCCACCATCTTATCCACGATCTTCTCCGGCTTGCCTTCGTTCAGCGCTTGGGCTCGGAGGATCTCCCGCTCCTTGTCCAGCTCCGCGGTGTCCACCTGATCCTTGCGCACGTAGGAGGGTTTGGCGGCGGCGATTTGCAAAGCGATGTCATGATAGTACACCTTGAAGGTGTCCAGGGTGCGGGTAGGGGCGGTGTCGTTGCCGACCTCCAGCAACACGCCAATCTTGCCGCCCAGGTGAATGTAGGTTTCCACCACGCCGGCAGCGGCCTGGTAGCGGGAAAAACGGCGGATATCGATTTTCTCGCCGATGGCCACGGTGGCGTCGCTAACCAGGTCGGTGATGGTTTTTTGAGGGTTGCCCTCAAACTTTTGACCCATCAGCTCATCGATATCCTTGGGAGAGGCCTTGGCGATGTGCATCGCCACATCCTTGCAAAAAGCGATGAAGTTGTCGGTCTTGGCCACAAAGTCGGTCTCGCAGTTGACTTCCACGATCACGCCCACGCTGGCGTCATCATTCACATAGCTGGCGACCAGGCCCTCCGCCGCGATGCGGCCCGCTTTTTTGGCGGCGGCGGCGAGGCCCTTCTCACGGAGCCACTCAACGGCCTTCTCCATGGCGCCCTCGGCCTCCAGCAGGGCCTTTTTACAATCCATCATCCCAGCCTGCGTCAACTCGCGCAGCTCCTTGACCATTTGGGAAGTAATCTCTGGCATACAAAACTCTCCTTATTCTATCACGTTGCTTGCGGGGTTTTCAGGAGGGCGCTTGCCCTCCTGAAAGCGGTCCGTATATGGCCTATGCTTCAGTCGCTTCGGGTTTTTCGGGCTCTTCCTCCGTGGCGTTGGCAATGGCCTGGGGCGCTTCCGGCGTGGCCTGTTCGCCCTGGCGGCCTTCCAGCACGGCGTCGGCCAGCTTGCCGGCGATCAGCTTCACGGCGCGAATGGCGTCGTCATTGCCGGGGATCACGTAATCCACCTCATCCGGGTCACAATTGGTGTCCACGATGGCCACGATGGGAATGCCCAAGTTGCGGGCTTCCGCCACGGCAATGTGTTCCTTGCGGGGATCCACCACAAACAACGCGCCGGGGAGCTTCTTCATCTCCCGGATGCCGCCCAGGTTGGCCTCAAGCTTTTCCCGTTCATGCTCCAGCTTGATGACTTCCTTCTTGGGCAGCAGGTCAAACTGGCCGGACTGTTCCATCTTGTCGATCTGATTGAGACGATCCACCCGGGTGCGGATGGTGCGGAAATTGGTGAGCATACCGCCCAGCCAACGGTTGTTAACAAAATACATGTTGCAGCGGGCAGCCTCGGCGGCGATGGATTCCTGGGCCTGCTTCTTGGTGCCCACAAACAGGACGGTCTTGCCCTCCATGGCCACGTCGCGGACGAAATTGTACGCTTCGTCCACCTTGCGCACGGTCTTTTGCAGGTCGATGATGTAGATGCCATTGCGCTCCGTGAAGATATACTGGGCCATTTTGGGGTTCCAGCGGCGGGTTTGGTGGCCAAAGTGCACGCCCGCTTCCAGGAGCTGCTTCATGGAAATAACTGCCATTGATGGTTCCTCCTTGTTTTTTCCACCCTTTGCGTCTTCTCACTGCGGACACCACAACATGTTGGATGTGGCACAACCGAAGGATCGACAAAGGTGCGTAATCTGAAAAAGTATATCACAAACGGCTTTCCTGCGCAAGGGGGAAATGGAACCCCGCTTTCAAAAATGGGAAAACCCTCTTTGATCATCAAAGGGGAGAGAACCGTCCCAAGCCCGCGCCATTGCCATCCAGGGCACACCTATGGTACTATGGAAAAAACAAGGGCATTTTCGTGATAAGGGGCGTTTTCTCCATGGAACATACATTCTCCAAACACGACACAGCGGCTCTTAAGGGCGTGGCCATCCTGCTGATGCTGGCGCACCACTTATTCACCGCCACCGACCGGTACGTCAATTACCTAATCTACTATACTTTTGATGACGAGTTCAACATCACCGCACGCATCGCCCAGTATGCGAAGATGTGCGTGCCCATGTTTATTTTGCTTAGCAGCTATGGGCTTGCCTTTGCCTTTGAAACATGGAGGCAACAGGGGCGCAGCCAGATCTCCTTTGCGGTGGATCGCTACGCTTCGTTGTTTTTGGATTTTGTGCTGATCTTCATCACAGGCGTCGCGGCGGGTCTGTTTTTGGACCGGAGCCTGGCGTCCATCTATGGGCAGCAGGGCGGTGCCTGGCTTTCCCTGGTGTTGGATGGGCTGGGCTTGGCAAACCTGCTGGGCACGCCCACAGCCAACGTGACATGGTGGTACATGAGCTTTGCCGTGGTGCAGGTGTTTCTGTTTCCCATGCTGTATGCCCTTGTGAAGCGGTTTGGCGCAATTTCGCTGTTTTTCCTATGGGGCGCTGCGCTGCTGGGATATCTCAACTATATGGCGGTATTGCTTAGCGTGTCCCTGCTGGGAATTTGGATGGCGCAAAGCCGAGGGTTTGACCGTCTCAAGCAATGGAAGCCGCTGCCGTGGCCGCTGGCCGGCAAGGTGCTGAAATTCTTGCTGTACGCGTTGGCTTTTTGGGCGGTGTATACCCTTTGCCAGTGGCTGCCCCAAAACATGGAGGCCAACGGTAGCCAGCAGGGAGGAACCTATTTGCAATGGGGCTATGGCGTCTTTGCCCTGGTGCTTTGCTGCTTCCTGTATGAATTTGTGCTGCCGCTGCGCCCTTTGCGCTGGGCGCTGGCGTTTTTGGGCAAGCATTCCGGCAATATCTTCATGATGCACACTTTTTTTTACTTTTACTTTTTGGGGGATTTCTTCTATGACCTGGAGGAGCCGGAGCTGATCTTTGGCGCGCTGCTGCTGGTCACACTGGCGGCCTCGGTTGTGCTGGAGGGCGTCAAGACCCTGTGCCAATATGGCAAGCAAGGGGCGAAGCTGCGGGGTTGGGTTGCCCAGAGGATGAACAGGCCCAAGGCGCTGGAGGGGTGAAGGATTTTTACGCACCCCAAAGGCCCATCAAGTTTTGTGGCGGGTGAAACCGTTCCCTGCGCGGCCTGGGATTTTCGTCGGGCAATGAAGGGGCATCCGGGCTCTGGCCAGAGGGTCTCTTTTGGCCTCAATCTGACGGGCCGGACAGAATGTCCGGCCCGTTTTTTTATTCACATTCTTCCCCCATCACTTCAAACCAGCCTTGGGGCCGACCGCATACCGGGCATTTTTTTGGCGCGGTTCGGTCCGTGTGTACATAGCCGCAGGCCAGGCACAGCCATACCGCGTCTTCCTCCCGGGAAAACAGCCGCCCTTGGGCTACAGCGTCCGCCAGGCGGCAAAAACAAACGTTATGGTAGCGGGCAATGTCCGCCAGCCGGTCAAACAATCCGGCTAAATCGGCGAAGCCCTCTTGGCGCGCTGTGGCGGCAAAGGCGCTGTAGTCCCAGGTCCATTGGTCAAACTCACCCTGGGCCGCGTCCCGCAGGTTTTGCAAGGTGCCGGGTTGAGCCCCCAGCAATCGCTTTTGCCAAAGGGCGGCGTGCATCATGGCGTTGCGAGACATGCTGCGAAAGCTCCCCGCTACGCTCTGCTGACCCTCCGCGTTGGCTTGCAAAGCCGCCAGACGGTAACGGGCGGCGGCGCTGAGTTCATTTTCATAGGCGATTTGAAGGTTCAGGTAGGATTGGCTGTCTTGAAAGCGCATCCTTCCACACCTCCAATGACAACCTATGCGCCCCATGAGTGAAGCGTGCGATTTTGGGGCATACTGACACAATCAATCCTAGAAAAAGGAAGGATGCATATGAACCGGCAACCGGAGGACGGAATGGAAAACAAACCAAGGAAAGGGCGCTATTCAGGCGTGCTGATGGGCATTGCTGCGATTTTGCTGCTGGCGGCAGCCATGCTGTTGGTGCCCACCAACCCTGGCATAGCCCCCACCCCCACGCCTACCCCGGCAAACCAGGCGGCGGCGGGCAATACCCTGCGGGTGGCGGAGGGTTGTGAGCTGCTGCAAACGCTATCCTATACCAGGTGCGAGCATACCATTACCCGGAGGGTGGCCGCCCCCACGGAGCTATATGGCAAGACCCTGGCTGAAACGGGGCCGCTGTATGAGGAATGGCAGATCACCGAGTTTGCCCCCAAGGAGATTAGGATGTCCCAACAGCCGGATCTCTATTGCCCGGATCACATGGTACTGATGCCCAACGAAATCGGGATCCTGTGCGTATTTCAAAACAAATACGGGGATGCCCTGGCCCTGGTGGACGAGCTGCAAACAGAGCTGGGTGCTTTGCCCGCCGCCATGCAAGAGGAGGCCCGGCGGGGTATCGGCTTTGCCACGCTGTCGGAACTGGAACAGTGGCTGGAAAGCGCGGAGAGCTGATCCATGACCGTAATGTTTGTGCGAAGCTTGGTTTTGGTATGCTTTGCGGTGCTGTCGATGCGGCTGATGGGCAAGCGACAGATCGGGCAACTGCAGCCCTTTGAGCTGGTGATTGCCATCATGATTGCCAACCTGGCCGCCGCGCCTATGGAAGGGCTGGATGCCCCGCTGCTGCACGGTATTCTGCCCATGCTGGCCTTGGTGGTGCTGCACCAGCTGTTTACCTTGCTGTCCCTGAAAAGCCAGAAGATGCGGGCTTTTTTCAGCGGCACGCCCACTGTGGTGATCAAAGAGGGCAAAATTGACGCCAAGGCACTGCAAAAGCTGTGCTTTAACCTGAACGACCTGCTGGAGGAGATGCGCACCGGCGGCATTCTGAGTCCTACGGAGGTGGGCACGGCCATCATGGAGACCAGCGGCAAGCTATCCGTGTTCCCGGTGGGGAGCAAGCGGCCCGTGACCCCGGACGATATGGACATCGAAACCGGCTATGAGGGGATCCCATTGACACTGGTGATGGATGGCAAGGCGCAGCAGGACAACCTAATCCTGGGGGGATTCACAAAGGACTGGCTGCGCAAAAACCTAACGGAATTGGGATTTGAGCGGATGGAGGAGGTGCTGCTATGTTATGCAGACACCGACGGAAGGCTCACCGCCCACGGATACGGGCAGACGCCCCCCGCTCACCGGCAGGCCCTCCAACCGGAGGAAGTGAAGTGGTAACGCCGTGAAGCGAGCCATTATTTTGATTGTGTCGCTTACCGTCCTGAGCCTGGCCATATCCCTAACGTCGGATCTGATGGAGCACCACACGGCAGGATTGTATTTACAGGATCTATATGCTTTGCGGGATGCGGCGCTGAAGGATGATCAAGCAACCGTAAAAGACCTCCACGAAAAGCTCCGCAGGGACTGGGATCAGGATGCTGTTTGGCTCAACTGCATCATCAACCATCACTATACCCGTGCCGTGCAGGAGCAGATGCTGGCCTTGCATACCGCCATCCAGCAAGGCTGGCAAGAGGAAGTATTGAAGGTGGTGGATCGGCTGGAAGCCGCTTTTATAGACATCGAGAGCGCTGATTTTTGCCGCTGGGAGAATTTCTTATAACGGCGTAAAGGGCGAGACCATGTGGTCTCGCCCTTTCTGGCAAACAGCAGCGCTTATTCCAGCGCTTCGCCTTTTTCCAAACGCATGATCTGTCCTACCCGCCGGGCGTGGCGGTCTCCCTCAAAATCGGTGGTCAACCAGAGCCGGATGATCATTTTGGCCAAATCGCTACCCACCACCCGGGCGCCCAGAGCCAGCATGTTGGCATTGTTGTGTGAGCGGCTCATGACGGCGGAATAGCAATCGCTGCAACAAGCGCAGCGGATGCCCGGCACCTTGCTCACCGCCATGGAGATGCCCACCCCTGTGCCGCAGAGCACGATGCCCTGGTCACAAACGCCGTCGGCCACCGCGTGGGCAGCCCGAGCGCCATAGACCGGGTAATCCACACGATCAGGGCCATGGGTGCCAAAATCTTGATAGGGAAGGCCCAGTTCCGTCAACACTTCGATCACATGGGGCTTCAGGGCCAACCCCGCATGGTCGCAGGCAATGGCGATCATATATGTTCCTCCTTTGGGCACACAGTAGCCCTACCGACGCAAAAGCAGCTCTTTCTGGCTAGAAAAAGCTGCTTGCCTTATGCTTGTTCTTATTTCAAAAACATCATCACAAGGGAAAGAATCACAAAGATACCGGTGCAGATCTTGGTGAGCAATGCCAGTTTTGCTTCCATGCCACGGGCTTTGTTTTTGCCGAAAAACGTCTCCGCCGCGCCGCTGATCGCGCCAATGCCGGTGCGCTCGCTGCTTTGCAGCAAAACCGTTACAATCATCACAAGAGCGGATACGAGAAGCAGGATCCCAATAATCCAGTGGACTACAGTCATGGTACGACCTCCTCGGGATTGTTGACAAGCTATCTTAGCATGAGTGAGCGGAAAAAGCAAGCCGATTGTTTGATGGTCACCTAAAATGTGAATGGCAATGAAAATAGGGTGCGCTGGGTAAACCGGTGCTGCCCCAAAGCGCGCGCCTTTGCTAACAAAGCCCAAAAAAGTCCCTTCGCGCCTCATTCAAATTTGAAAATATTATTGCATAGCCGGATTTCGTTTGCAAACGAACAGAAGCAGCGATCTCTTTGGCGTAAATGGCAGGTTGAATGGCCCAACAACCATGACCAGCCCAGCCCCTTTGAACGTCTCTGTTTGGGAACGTTCCCTTTCCCTTGGCTGTTTCCATTTCCGGTTGCAACTTGCCGTTTTTCACCCAGAACCTGGTTGACAGAGCCAGCCGGGGCATGATATGGTAGCAGGGACAACTGAACACCTTATAGAGAGTGGTTGAGGGACGGGCCCGATGAAACCCGCCAACCTGCAGCGATGCGAGGTGGCAAATCCCGCAGCGTGCATTCGCTGGCAGATAAGGTTGAATGACACCTTCCTTTTGCGCCTGCAATGCCGCAGGCGCTTTTACGTGGAAACCACTAAACATTGAGGGAGGAAGCCCCATGAGAACCGTATTCACATCCGAATCTGTTACCGAAGGACATCCGGACAAGCTCTGCGACCAGATCAGCGACGCGGTGCTGGACGCCATCCTTGCTGAGGACCCCATGGCGCGGGTGGCTTGCGAGACCTGCGCCACCACGGGCCTGGTGCAGGTGATGGGGGAGATCACCACCACGGCTTATGTAGCCATTGACGAGATCGCCCGGCAGGTGATTAAAGACATTGGTTATACCAGCAGCGAGCTTTGCTTTGACGGCCACAGCTGTGCGGTGCTCACCGCCGTGCATGCCCAGAGCCCGGACATCGCCATGGGCGTGGACAAATCTTTGGAATCCAAAGAAGAAGGCGAGACCGACGCTGCCGGCGCGGGGGATCAGGGGATGATGTTTGGCTTTGCCTGCAACGAAACCCCCCAGCTTATGCCCCTGCCCATTACCCTGGCCCATCAGCTCACCCGCCGCTTGGCAGAGGTGCGCAAAAGCGGGAAGCTGCCTTGGCTGCGGCCCGACGGCAAAAGCCAGGTCACCGTGGCGTATGAGGATGGCAAGCCCGTGGCCGTGGACACAGTGGTCATCTCCACCCAGCATGACGAATCCGTGGTCCAACAGCAAATCTGGGATTCCATCCTGAAAGAGGTGATCCAACCGGTGATCCCACAAAACCTGTGGACCAAGGACACCAAGGTGTTTGTCAACCCCACCGGCCGCTTTGTGCTGGGCGGCCCCGCCGGGGACACGGGGCTAACCGGCCGCAAGATCATTGTGGATACCTATGGCGGCTATGCGCGCCATGGAGGCGGCGCGTTTTCCGGCAAGGATCCCACCAAGGTGGATCGGTCCGCTTGTTATGCGGCTCGCTACGTGGCCAAGAATATCGTGGCCGCTGGCCTGGCGGACAGGTGCGAGGTGGCGCTGGCCTATGCCATTGGCGTTGCCCAGCCGGTCAGCCTGCAGGTAGACACCTTTGGCACCGGCAAACTACCCGACGACGAATTGGGCCGTCGGGTGAAGGAATACTTTGATTTGAGACCGGATGGAATCATCCGCATGCTGGATCTTCGCAGGCCCATCTACCGGCAAACCGCCGCCTATGGCCATTTTGGCCGTGCCGACGAGGATTTTACCTGGGAGAAAACCGACAAGGCCCAGGCGCTGCAGGCTCTCTTGCCATCATCAATGGGACCGTTGTGATCCAGGAGGGGAAAACCCAGGCGCGGCCCCCCTTCGTGGGGCAGACCAGGGCGCCGGCCTCCCCACGGCCTTCCAGCACAGGGGTCAGCACATGATCGTCCTTTGATAGCGCAGCCACGCCCCGCCAAGACCAGTGGGATAGGCCGCCGCCATGCAACAACAGCAGAGTAGGAGCCCGCAGGCTCCTACTTCGTGGAGGATCATGAAAGTCTCTTTGGCAGCTAAAACCATAAGCCTATATTCGCAGTGAACCTAGGATGCTCAGCACCACGCCGTTCATCAACGTACCCCCCACCAGGGCCCAGAACACCAGCGTCAGCAACAGGGAAAGGCAAATGCATAGAACCTTGGGCAAGACCAAGGTTGACTCCTGCTTGCCTGTAACCCGGCCCAACAGATTGCCAAAGAATACATAGCTGACGACCATGGCAAAGAGGGCTAACGCCACCACGGGCAGGGGCGTGACGAGCGAGAGGAGCAGGGATAGCAGGCCTGCCGCCAACGAGGGCAAGGACAGCACAGTCAGGCAACCGCAGAGCAGCTCCAAGGAAAAGCGCACCTTGCAAACGGAGCAGAGATACACCATCAGCACAGCCAGGGGCATCAGCATGGCAAACAGCTGGCATAGCGCCATAATGCCGCCAATAGAAGCGCCCACCTGGCTGGCCACAGCATTGACGCCTTGCGTAAAACTGGCGGCGTCGCTGGCCAAGGTCATGCCGGTAAGGTTGGTGAACACGGCAAAGAAACTCCGCACCAGGCCGCTGGCCAACAACATGCCGCACAGGAAGCTTAACAGCAGCACCAGACCGGCTACCACCGGAGGGGTATAAAAATCCCGGCGCTCCATCATGGCTTGCAACACGGAACCCGGATCCCGGAAGCTGTCCCGCAGCATGGAGGGCAGTTGCAATTGGGCGGTCAAAAAAGCATTGGGTTCCCTGCGCTTGGGGGGCGTGCCATAATACGCGCCATAGTTCCCCTGGTAGTTTGTATTGTTATACTGGGCATAGCTCTGCTGAAAGCTCTGCTGAGGGTACCCCGGTGCTTGCCCCGGTTGTTGGCCGGGATAGCCCGCGTTTGGATCATAGGCGCGCGGGTAACCCTGGGCAGGGGGCTGGGCCCCATAGGCCTGGGTAGGCTGGTTGGTATAGGGCTGGCCATAAGGTGCATAGCCTGAACCCACCAGAGGCTCATTGCAAACATTGCAAAATTGAGCTCCGGCAGGCAGAAGGCTTCCACACTTGGGACAGTTCATGGAGTAGCTCCTTTCCAACGGTAGGCTGATGATATCATGCCCCCACAGGTGCGTCAATAGGCGGGATACCGCCGGCGGCGTTTAGCTCGGCGGCGATGGCGGCGGATAGAGTCGGGTCAAGCACATACAGGCGCATTTGCCCATCTTGTAAAATTTGCTCTGGCGGGAGGGCGTTTAGCACGGCGCTGAGGGTGGAGAGGGCGTAGTACCGATTGTCCCAGAACGCAGGCTCGGTGGCAATCATGGCTACCTTTTGTTCCGCCAGGGCAGCGGCGATCTGGTCCGCGGGAAGGTTCATCAGGGGCACGATTGGGTTGCTGGTGAGAATATACCCCCGGGCCCGCAAAGGATATTGATAGCCCTCCCGGGTGATGATGATCCTTTGGTCCTCCGGCACATGGCGGGCCGCCACCATCAGCAGGCCATACCGCTCCAAAAAGCCATTGTCCAGCGACTGGGAAGGGCTTTCCATGACGTGACGGCTCAGACGGTAGAAACCATTGGCGTAGCCGGTCTGACGGGTGCCTTGCCAAAAGGCTACCACACAAAGGACGGCGCATAGCAGGGCGGGCAGGCTGCGCATCGGGGCCATGTCTGCCCAGCGGGCTCGCTTGCCAAGCTTCTTTTTCAGCCATTGGCGGATGCTGGGCCAGGCGGTGGTGGCCGCAGCCAGCAGCGTGGGGATCATGGCGGCGGCCCACATGAACCACTGCAGGGTATAGCGGTCCATGGTCAGGAAGGAGCCGGAAAAGCTGTATAGGGAGGAGTCTAGCAGGCCCGTCATGGGGGCCAGGGTACATAGGGTAAGCAGGGCGGCAAAGGCCAGGGTAGCGGCGTTGTGTTGGCCGTTTTGCGTGGCGGTGGAGAGCAGGCCGCCCTCCGCCCCCAAAGTCCGCTGGGTGGAAAACCGCTTCCACAGCAGGTATGCAATGGCACAGGACAACCCCACAAGGGCCAACCGCATGCCCCACAGCCCCACCGGGGTAGCGTAGGCCATCACGATATCGTACCTGGCGTGCCAAAAATCCAGATGCCGGGAGGTAATCTCCTGCTTATATTCCCCCGTCATGTACGCGTTATACCAGGGAGCGTTGGTGTAGGTGGTCATCAGCCGCCAAGGAGACATCTCGCCCCAACGGAAATAACACCATAAATTGCCCGCAAAGCCGGCCAGCGTACCGGCCGCGCCGGCCAAGGCAACGCCCACACCGGCCAGAAGCGTGCGAAGGCTACGCCCTTTTTCCATCAGGGCGGAGGCATACCAGCGGCCCAACACCCACGCCGCCACGATGAAAGGAAGCACCACAAAGCAAACCACATGGGCGCTCATCACGGTGAAGCACAGCGCGGCGGTAAGGGCCAGCTTGCCCAGGTAGCTTTTCCAACTTCCCCGGGGATTCAACCCCGCGAAATACAGCGCGGCCAAAAACAACGCCAGGATGCGCCAGATATCCCGGGGGGCGCCGGCCACGGAATGATAGAGATTGGGCACCAGGTTCAGCAAAAGGGCGCCCAACAGTACCCAGCGCTTTTGCTGGCGGCACAGCACCAGCAGCAATGCCAGATAGGCCGCCGCCATGCAAAAGGACAACAGCCCCAGGCCGAACAGCATGGGTTTGTCGTAAGGATAGCCCATGGACTCGCCGGCATGCATCAAGCCTTGAACCATGTACAATTCCAGGGACGGGAAGTGGCTATGGCCCCTGAAATGACCCACGGTTTCTTCTTTTTCCAGCAATGCTCCCAGGTTGCGATCCTGGGTGTAGCGCAAAGCCAGGCCCATGTACTCGCCGCTGTCGGCGGGGTTGGCGGCGTTGGCGCTATTGGCGAGGCGAACGCAGGCGGGCAGCAGCAATAGCAGCATGGCCAGGGCAAAGCAGAGGGAGATCAAAGCGGGTTTGTCAAAGGTAAAGACTCGCTTGCAAAAAGCAAAACCCTTGCGTAACACGGATGTAAGCTCCTGGCGATGGCGCAGCAATGTCAGCGGCAAGGAAAGGGCTGCCAGCGCAGGCAACATGCCAATATAAACCAGCTTGGGCGCTTGGGGCCACACCACTGCCAGCAGCAGCGTCCACAGGTATTGCGCCAATGGGGTGGCGGCTGCGCCGGTGAGAAAACAAGCCGCCCGGCTTTTGCTTGACCACCAGCCATGCAGGGCGAAAGCGGTGCCCAGGGCAAGGGCTTGCAGCGCAAAGCTCAGCAGGAAAAGGTTACGCCAGGCGTTGCCCACCGTGACCCAGGTGGGGCCCAGCAGCGATTGCCAGAAGACCGCGGCCTCCGTCATCATACCGGGGCCCTCCTTCCCAGCTTGGCCAGGCGTTCCATCTCGGCGATAAAATACGCATTGATGTCCTGCTTTTCGGCCAGCAGTTTTTTCCGTTTTTCTTGGCCTTTTTGCACAAGCTGCGGGTCCGCCAGCAGCTCCTGCGCGCACGCGGCGGCCTTTTCATACCGATCCGCGCCCTCTTGGAAGCGCTCCATCAAGCGATATCGCTGGTCCATCTCTTGGGTGACGCCAGACTTAAGGGTGTTGATATACAGGGCATGGGTACCCAGCACCACCGCCTCGTTGGCCATGGTGGCGCCCTCGCTGTACACCAACTGGGCAAAAGCCAGTACATGGTGAATCAGGGCATAGGGAGTGGTGAGGCGGTAGCCCTCCAGGGCCTTGGGAAGCGTGCCTTCATCGCTCACATAGACCCGGCAATGCTTGGCCAGCCCCTCTACCAGGGTCAGTTTTTCCTGGTCGGTAAGTCCGCGCTTGCCAATGTCATGGCTGGCGTTCCAGGCCACAAACCGCACCAGCAGATAGCGCTCGTCTGGGTTGAAACCCACGGCCCGCAGCACCTCCTTGTCGGGCGTAAACACGGAGGGATGCAGGTAGAACAGCTCTTTATAGGTATTGACCCGCTTTTGCTTAGGCCCCAGATCCGTTAAAAAGGTGCTGGGGGTCAGGATTTCGGTGGAAAGATGCTTGCAGATGCGAAGGCTGAACTTGCTGACCTCCGTATCCTCATACAGCAGATGCGGCTTGCCGGTAACCCAGGCGGCAATGGCCTGCATGGGACTGGCCCGGCCAAACAGCACGTCCGGCTTGTATCGCAGGGACTCCCAAAGGAAGCGCAGGCTAAGCCCCAAAAACAAAAAGCCTTTTTGAACCATGTTGGTGCCGGTGGTGCGGGCGCACAGGCGGTAGGGAATGCCATAGGCATCCAGCAGCTGGGTGGCGCCGTCCTTCTCCACAGCCAGGGTGCAGAGTTGATCCCCTTTGGCGCGGAGCGTTTGAATGATGTGGCGGAATTGATGAACCCAGGCGGGATGCTCGATGGACAGAAGGCTTTTCATTGATAGCGCACCTCCGCCTTCTCATCGGGCAAGGTGGGGGCGTTTTTACGCACATGATAGAGGATGCGGTTTTCATTGCGGTTCACCCGCACCATGCTTTCCATGGCCACCCCGAAGGAGAACATCAATATGGAGATCAGCAGACAGAAGCCGGACAGCAGGCCCGCGAACAGGTAGTTGGAAAAATAGCCCACGATTAAATAATGAATGAAGAACATCAGCCCAAAGACAATGGCGGGAACCAAAAAAATGCCGCCGATCATGCCAAAGAACTTCATGGGGTAGTAATCCCGCATCAGCCCCAAGAGGATGCCGCCGGTTTTGCGCATGTACTGCCAAATGTTTCCGGCCACCCGGCTTTTGCGATCCGGGTAGTAGGTGACCTTCACGGGCAATTCCTTCATGGTCAAATCGCTGAAATGGAAGCTGATAAAGCTCTCCTGGGTGTAGGTGAAGCGGCCGTGGAAGTTGATTTTCAGCAACGTGTCCCGGGTGTAGGCACGAAAGCCGCTGCTGACGTCCGAAAACGTCCGCCCGCACAAACGGCTCACCAGGCGGTTCATCCAGGCATTGCCCCAGCGCTTGATGCGGGGCATATGGGGAATTTTGTCCCCGGCAAGAAACCGCGACCCCACGACAAAATCCGCCTCCTGCCGCACCAGGGGCTCAATGAGCCGGGCGATATCCGACGCCGGGTCAAACTGGTTATCCCCGTCCACGTTCACCATCAGGTCATACCCGTGGTCGATGGCGAAGTCCACCGCGCTGCGGAAAGCCTGGCCCAGGCCCTTGTTTTGCCTGTGGCGGATGACCGCGGCTCCGGCGGCAAAGGCAATCTTTGCGGTATCGTCGGTGCTTCCGTCGTCCACCACCAGCAGGCGCACAAAGTCGATCCGGTCATAGGCCAGGGGGATGGAGGCCAGCACCTGGCCTATTTTTTCAGCTTCGTTATAGCAGGGCAGCGCAATCAGCAGTTTCATGAGGCGTTTTCTCCTTTCTGGGGGGGCGGCCAAAGCGCCATGGCGCAGAAAGCCAGCAACAGCGGCGCGCAGAAATACATGGGCAGCGCGTAGCGGAAATAGCCGTTGACGGCGGATAGAAGGTTACCCAGCAGAACCAGCGTGGCAGGCAAAACCAACAGGAAAAGCCGTTTATGCTGACCCATGAGGGTCGTGACCCCCGCAAACAGCGCCAGCCAGCCATACAGTCCCGGGGCGATTAACAGCCGGAAAAGGGGCTGTGCCATCAGGCGCTGAAAAAACGCTTGAAGAGGCTGCGCCAGTGGGTTTACCGTGAAGGGGAAAGCGCCTTCCAATCCGTCCACGCGCCCTTGCGGGCCGATGAGAAGCGTAGGCTTTAGAGGCGTACACAGGGCGCCGGGGCATAGGTAGCCATAGCTGTTGTGAAACAGCGCGCTGAAAGAGGTGGAGGGATGGCGGGCTGCCAGGGAAAGCCAAGCCTTAAAAAACGCGGCTTTCTGGGCGGGAGAGGCAGCCTGGTTCCACAGGGCTTTCACCGGATCGCTGAGCTCGCCGTTGTAGGCGGCTTTCAGGGCCTGAAGGGGCAGCACGCCTGAAAGCGCGGTTTTTTCTTCCTCCGTGAGGGTTTCCGGCTGGGAGGCCACCACCCGGGCCACCTGCTGCAAGGGCACGGATAGGTGTTCCGTCTCGGGCATGGGCAGGGCGCCCACCGCCGGGGTTGCCCACAGCTGCAGCACGGACCAGGTTACAGCCATCACCGCCAGCGCCGCCACTGGGGGGAGCCAACGTCTGGAGGAGGGCCGCCGTGAAGCAGGGGGCGGGTCTTTTTCAGGCCTTAGGCAGCCCAACAGCAAAAAAAGCAAGGAAATGGCCGCCATGTAAACGCCGGGATTGCGGAGCAACACCAGCAGCGCTGTGGCCAGGCACAGGCCAAGGGTCACGCCCAACGCGGACTTTTGCCCTTGTGGCGGCATCAAAACCTGCCAAGCCATGAGGGAGAAAAACAGGATGGCCATGGAAAAGTTGGTATCCTTGCCAATGCAAAAGGCAAAGAGCGGGAAAATAGGGCACAGGGCAAAAAACAGCAGCGCGGCGCGCAGCAGCCAGCGGGGCGTTCGGGCCTTGGCCATGGCCCGCAGAACGTACGCAAATAGCAACGCCATCAGCAACGCCTGGAAAATACAATAGGCAGCCACCGCCACATCCGCACAGGCAAAAAGGTCGCCCAGGGCGCAAAACGCGCCTAGCAAGAAGGTTTGGAATAGAGGATTGCCGGCGGAAAGGGGCAGCACACCGTAAATTTCTTTCAGCTGGGTGATGCTGTCATTGCTCACGGTACCTGGGAAAAGACAAAGGAAATAGGGGAGCCAGCACAGCAGCATTAGCCCCGCCGCAGACAATACGCCGTAGGGCTTTTGCAGGTGAAGGGCCAGGGGGGAAGGCCAAGAGGCGACCTGTGTGGCGGGGCGGAGCGCATCCCGCTGCAGCGCGCTTTGCAGCAGGCGCATGGCCATAAAATAGAAAGGGATGCGCCCGACGAAGTACAACAGCGCTTTCAGTTTCATCTCCAGGCTCTGGGTAAGCAGCTCCGCCGTGCCCAGATCGGAAAAACTCTCCGCAAGGGTCATGATGCCGGCAAAGAGCGCTGCCAAAAGCCACAGGGGAATGCCGACAAAGGGCCTGTCCAAATGACGCCAGGCATTTGCCAACACAAGGAGCATCCCCAGCGCCAGCGCCCATATCGCGGCTGCGGGCGGCAGGCGCACGCTCTCGCCGGCAGGCTCCAGGCGCAGGGCCAGCGAGGCCAGCATGAGCCCGCATAGCAGCGCCCAGAGGACGCCGGTCCAGCGGCGAGGCGTGTTGTTGGGCACGGGGTAAGACCCTCCTTTGTGATAAGCCGGGAGGCTTAGCCAATGACGGGATAGCGCTTGGGGATCCGGTTCACCACGGAAATGACGTGATCAAAATCCAACCCCACAGTGTTGAAATACCAGCGCAGGGAGGCCTCCCGAGGCTTGTTTTCCGCCTCCACCAGCGCCAGGGCTTCGGGCCGGGTGAGCATGCCTTGGCGGATTTGATTGCTGCGCAGGGTATCGTTCTCGGTGAAGCCTGCCACGGTATAGTAGACATAGTTGTAAAAAGCCGCGGTGCCGTCGCCGATCCTCCAGGTGGTGGGCGTGTCCTCCGCCAGCTGCCAGCCATATTCACGCATCAACAAGTCGTTGACGGTTTTCTCATCCCACATGATGTAGTTATACAGATCCAGCTGCTCTTGCTTGATCCCGTAAAAGGAAAAAAACGCGTCAATGGTGTCGGGCAAGGAGGCGTTCAAATAAGCGGGGTTGCTGATAAATTGGCCCAGGTAATGCGCAATCAGTCTCAGCTTGCCGCCACCGGAAAGGGAATAAATCCTTTCCGCGTCGAAGTTGGGGGCTACGCCGCAAAAGCCGGTCTTGAAATCCGTTTTTTCAAAGGGGTTGACCCCCAGGAACACCAAGGGGATCCGCTGCTCCGCCGCCACCCGGTTCACATGGCGAAAAAACTGCTTGTCCCCCGCCATAAACAGCGGGATGATCCCCAGATCGGGCTTTTTCAGCCAAGCTTCAATGTTCTTGCGGATGTTGTCGCGTTTTTTCGCAATATCCGACCGTACCAAGATCTGGCGCACATCCAGCTTATCGCACATGGCCTTTTGGTTGCTTTCAGCCTGGGGGGTGGACATCCCCCAATCATAGGTGAAGGCAATGGGGTTCATACCGAGCACCTTTTTTACATAATGCAGGGCGTAGCTGGAATCCCGCCCGCCGCTGAACATCACGATACAATCGGGGCCGTCTTTGTTGCGCATAGGCTCGATGGCCTTGCAAAGCGCATCTTCCCCTTGCACCGTCACCGGGGAAAAATGGCGGCAGTAGTTGCAGACGCCTTCCGAGTCAAACTCGATAAAAGGGAAGGTCTCAGGTAAGAGGCATGATGTGCAGCGCTTCATCTGCCGGATGCTTTCCAAATTGTTCTCCAAAATCGTTGCCATGCTACTTCCTTTCTTTGATGTAGAACGGATTTCGACCTTTCTCGCAAAAAAAGCCACAGGCGCGAAAACCATTTGCGCCTGCCGGGTTCACACGGTTTATTCTACTGGAAAGCACCCCAAAATGCAAGGGAAGAGCAACAAAACCTCCCTTGCCAAAGAGCCCGTTTTCCCGTATGATAAAAAACGTACAGGAGAACACGCAAGTGAAAGGAGACAGCCCTGCATGTCGAAAAGTGTTACCCGCTGCACCCGTTGCATCATGGATGACTCGTCCGATCCTACGATCCGCTTTGACGAGCACGGCCATTGTAACTATTGCACCACCGCTTTGGCGGAAAAAGACAGCCTTTATTTTCCCAACCAGGAAGGCAAACGCAGGCTGGAGGCCCTGGTGGACACCCTCAAGAAAAAGGGCCAGGGCAAGGAGTTTGACTGCATTATGGGGCTTTCCGGCGGGCTGGACAGCAGCTATTTGCTGTATTTGGGCCATCAGCTGGGGCTTAGGATTTTGGGCGTGCACATCGACGATGGTTTTGACACCGAGATCAGCAAGGCAAACCTGCGCAAATTGGCGGAGAAAACGGGCATCCGCTATATCGTCATTGCCCCGGATGGGCCCCAGTTTTATGGCCTGAGCAAGGCCTACATGAAGGCCGGTGTGGCCAACCTGGCCGCTCCCCAGGACAACGTGCTTTTTGCGGAAATCTACGCCCTGATGCGCAAAGAAAGAATTCAGTACTTTTTAAGCGGCGGCAACTGGGCCCTGGAGTGCATCTTGCAGCGGGGCAACACCCACACCGCGATGGATGTGGTGAATATGAAGGACATCAATCGCCGCTTTGGCAGCACAAAGCTGAACAAGCTGAAGTTCCTCACCGCCTATACCAGGGTTTGGGATCAGTCCGTACTGGGCATTCAAAGCCCCAGGCCGCTGAACCTCATCGACTATAACCGGGCCCGAGCCTTCCAGGAGCTGAAAGACTTTTGCGGGTTTGAATACTACGGGCGCAAGCATTTGGAAAACGTGTTCACCGCCTTCACCCAGTTGGTGTGGTTTCCCCAAAAATTTGGGGTGGACAAGCGTACCTCTCATTTGAGCAGCATGATCGTCAGCGGGCAGATGACCCGGGAGGAAGCCATGCAAGAGCTGGCGCAGCCCCTGTACGACGAGGCCATGATGAAGGGTTATATCGCCCAGATCAAGGAAAAGCTGGGGATCGCTGACGACGAATACGAGGCGATCATGGCGGCCCCCGCCCATGAGCATACCCAATACCGCATCGATCCGTTGCTGGTCGTTGCCCGTTGGCTTCGGCTGGGCTTTCAAAAGGGATAATGGCCTTGCTCTTGGCATTTCGCCGTTTCAGCGCAGGAAAGTAGGCGTTGGTGTGAAAAAAAACGATTGGAAAAGAATGGCCTCCCTGGCGTTGTTTGTGGTGTTGCTGGCGCTGCTGGCGGCGTATGTATATGAAAACCGGGCGGATATGCAAAAGCTGCTCCAGCTGGATGGCGCCACCGTGGCAGCGCTGCTGGGGCTGGCTTTGGGCACTTGCCTGGTGAACTGCGTTTACCACTGGGTGCTGTTGCGTACCTTCCGCCTGCAACTCAGCGTCACGGACTGGATGGGGGTGGTGAGTGTAGCCAACGCCATCAGCTATGTGTTGCCCTTGCGGGCGGATCTGGTGTTTTCGGCTGCCTACTACAAAAAGGTGAAAGGCCTTGCTTATACCAAATCCGTCAGCATGGCGGCGGGGAACATCGTGTTTGGCGTGGCGTTTTCTCTGTTGCAGATTCTGGCCGCCCTGTTGTGCATCGGCCTGATCCAGGGACAATGGCCCGCCGTTCTGTGGATTTTGCTGGTGCTGGGCATGGCGGCAATGGGCGGGTTCATCGCCTTTTCCCTGGTTGCTCAAGGCAGGAACCCCAAGATTCTCCAGCGCTACCGGATTGTGCGGGATGTGGTGGAGGGGTTTAATGACCTGCTGCGCAACAAAGCGCTGCTATGGCAGCTGCTTGGTTGCCTGGTGGCGGGAAATCTGTTCCAGCTGCTTTTGTATATGGTTTGCTTTGAGGCCATTGGGCTGCCTGTGACGCTGTATCAAGCGCTGTTTTACAACAGTGTCAGCTGGCTGGCCAGCATTGTGGCGATCGTACCGGGAAACATCGGCATCAAGGAAAGCGTAATGGGCGCGGCTACGCTGCTGATGGGCGCTTTGTTTCAAAACGGCGTTGCGGTGTCCCTGCTGCAACGGGCAGCCATCATGGTGATCCATCTGCTGTTGGGGCTGGCCTTTGCCATCCCGGTGGCGCGAAATCTAAATCGAGGAGGCCCCCATGAATCAACTGAAACGCTACCATGAGACTTTTTTGCTGCGAAACACGCACTGTGACATGACCGGGGCATGGCGGCCCAGCGATATTTTGGCCACGGTTCAGGAGATGGCGGGCATGCACGCCCATCTGTTGGGATGTGGCCGGGAGGTCATGCTGAAGGACAACCTGGTGTGGGTGCTGTCCCGCACGGAGCTGGTGATGGACCGCTATCCCGTTGTGGGGGAGCATATCCGGGTGGAAACCTTTCCCGCGCCAAACAAGCGTTGGTTTTTTCCCCGGTATTATCTCATGGTGGACGAGCAGGATCAGGTGATTGGCAAGGCGGGGACCCTGTGGTTGCTGATGGATTTTGGCGAGCGAAAAATGGCGTCGCCTCAAGCTGTCATCGGGTTGTTACCCGACAACAGCGATCTCCAGCCGCCCCTGGATATGCCGGGGAACATCGCGCCGGTTGCCGGGGAGGCAGGCCTTTCCATGCGGATGCCCCAATACACCGATATTGACGTGAACGGCCATGTGAACAACACCCGCTACGCAGACTGGCTATGCAACGCCCTGGGGATCCAGGCAATGCAAGAAAACGAAATTTCCCACCTGCTGGTGCACTACACGCGGGAAACGCTGCCCGGCCAGGAGCTAACGCTGGCCCTGGCCCAGGAGGGGACGTCTTTCCGGCTGGAGGGGAAAAAGGATGGCGAAAAGCATTTTGATATGGGCGGAGAACTTCGCAAACGCAAGTAGGCGGAAAAGAAACAAAGGAGAAGCCAGCGGGGACCGAAAAGGCGCGGCGATTGCCGCGCCTTTACCGATGCTCCGCTTGCCCTCAGCCGCTTACAGAATTTCCTCCACCTTGCCACAGGTGGGGCAATCCAGCGTCAGGAACCAGGCTGTTGCCTCCATATCCCCACCATCATACATATCGATCACAACGGCGTCCGGATTGTTGCAGGTAGGGCAGGGGTACTTATCCCCAATCAGGGGGAGGTGATCGGGCACCTGCCAGGCATGGGCCACGGAAACCTCTCCATTGTCATTGATATCAATGTACAGCTGGAACCTGCGCACAGCCCCTTCCTCCCAGGAGCGGCCTTCCAGGAAGGTCAGCTCCACAGAGCCGTGGGCGCCCGCTGCCGGGACGAACACGTACAGCTGCACGCCACCGCTGCCCACAACGCCTTCCTCCACGGGCTGAGGGGTATACTCGTTGCTTTGCTCGGTCAGCAGCCCTTCGGGCGAAGCCCGGTAAGACCAGGTGTAGCCGGTGGTAGGGTTGCTGTCCAGTTCAACACGCAAGGCCTTGCCGTCCGTATCATACTTCAGGCCCTTCAGCCTTGCGTTTACATCCATCACGCTGTTCACCAGCATGTTGCCGTCCAAGTCCACGTCCACAAGGATCTGGTAGAGCTTCTCCGGCTCGCTTTGCCCCACCTGGAGGTAGGAGAAAGAAAGCCCCACGATTTGGCCGGCGGCGTCTGTGGTGGGGGCAAAGCTGTAGATTTGCCGCCCGCCGACGCCCACCATGTCTTGGGCGGTTTGGTCGGGCACATACTCATTTCTTGTCTCTTCCAGGAGACCTTCATCAATCATGTCATATTGCCATGCGTAGCCCGTGGTGGCGTTGGCCGCCAACTCCACGGTAAGGACATTGTCGGCCAGGGTGTAGGTTAGGGTTTCGTCAAACGGGTTGGGACCCTCCGCAAAGGCCGCGCCTGCCGCCAACAGGCTAAGGGTGAGCAAAGCCACCGTCCATTTCTTCATACAGATCGTTTCCTCCCTATTTGTTATCATAGACTCACGTCATTGCGTAGTTACTGCGGCGCGCCAACGCGGGCATTGGATGGCCAGGAACCAGAGCGCGCCTATGGCAATGAAAAATACTTCAATAAGCAAACGAAGGATTCCTGTTTTGGTTCCCTTTTTTCCAGCCTACTTGTAAATTTTTAGAATAACCGTGGCCATCCTTTGTTATATACATTGACAGCAAAAAAAACCATGCTATAATATGACTGTTTTCACAAACTTGGTCATAGGGTATATACATCTCCCGACGGAATAGGAGGCTTCCCTTGAGTTATATCACTTTTGAAAACGTCACCAAGGAATACCATACCGGCGGAGAGCGGGTGCTGGCCGCCGACCAGGTGAGCTTTGCCATGGAAAAAGGGGAACTATGCGTGGTGCTGGGCCCCAGCGGTGCGGGCAAGACCACTCTTTTGAATCTGCTGGGCGGTATGGACAAGGCCACCAGCGGCAAGATCACCGTGGACGGCAAAGAGATCACAGGGATGCGGGGCCCGGCGCTGACGGAGTACCGCCGCACAGACGTGGGCTTTGTGTTCCAGTTTTACAACCTGATGCCCAACCTCACCGCCCGGGAGAACGTGGAACTGGCGCAGCAGGTGTGTTCCAAATCCCTGGACCCAGTGGACATCCTGACCCAGGTGGGCCTTGCGGACCGGCTGAACAACTTTCCCGCCCAGCTTTCCGGTGGCGAGCAGCAACGGGTATCCATCGCCCGGGCCCTGTGCAAAAACCCTGCGCTGCTTTTGTGCGACGAACCCACCGGCGCGCTGGACAGCAAGACCGGCCTGCAAGTGCTCCGCCTGCTGTGCGATGTGCGCCAGCGCTATAACAGTACGGTGGCCATCATCACGCACAATGCGGCGGTAGCGCCGCTGGCCAACCGGGTCATCCAAGTGCGCAGCGGCCGGATTGAGAACATCCAAATCAACGAGCGCCCCGCCACGGTGGAGGAGATCGCATGGTAAAAAGAACCCTGGACCTTAAGCTGTTCCGGGATATTTGGCGTGGCCGCGCACAGTTTGTGGCCATGATCTTGCTGTGCGCCCTGGGCACCTGGTGCTTTTCGGGGCTGGACGCCTTTTGGCGCATGCTGGATGTTTCCAGTCAAACCTATTATCAGAAGCAAAACATGGCGGATCTCTGGGTGCACACCGCCCCCGTGGACCATGAGGCCCTCACCAGAATGGCAGCCATTCCCGGGGTGCAGGATGTGCAGGCGCGCACCACCCTTGATTTCATTGTAGACCTTCCCCATGAACCTACTTTGCAGGTGCATGCGACCTCCGGCATGCCCCGCATCAACACGCCCCTGTTGCGAAGCGGGCGGAACCTGGCTGCCGGCGAGCAGCGCAGCTGCGTGCTGGACGATCAGTTCGCCCAGGCAAACGGCATTGCTCTGGGGGATAAGCTCACCCTGAAGTGGAACGGCTCGAAAGAGGATTTCACGGTGGTGGGCACCTGCACCTCCGCGGAACACGCCCTCACCGCCAAGGATGTGCGCCCTGACCCGCTGCAGTATGGCTTTATGCTGTGCAACGCGTCGGCGTTGGAGCAATTCCCGCTGAATGAGGCCGTGGTAACCTTTACGCCGGAGGGGGACGGGGAAGCGGTGGAAAACGCCATCCAGGAACAGTATCCCCAGGCTTTGGTGGTGAACCGGCAGGGTCACGGCAGCACCAATAACATCGCGGCGGACATCGATATGTTCCGCAAAGTGTCCTATCTGTTTCCGCTGCTGGCTTTCGCGGTGGCGGCGCTGATCGTGCTGACCACGCTCACCCGCATGATTGAAAACCAACGCATTCACATCGGCACGCTGAAATCCATGGGCTATGGGGACGGGGTGGTTCGGCGGCACTATCTGGCCTACGCGCTGTACCCCTCTCTTTTTGGCGCGCTGCTGGGGCTCTTTTCCGGGCGTATGATGCTTCCGGGCATCCTGTGGAGATTTGAAACTGACACCATCCTTTTGCCCTATCAAATCCAAGCGCCCATTTCCCTTGAGGCATGGTTGGTGGTGGTGGCGGCAGTGGCGCTGTCCATTCTGATTTGTCTGCGCACTTACAACAAAAATGCTCACCAGTGGCCTGCCGCGCTGCTGCGCCCCAAGCCTCCCAAGGCCGGCAACAAGCTGCTGCTGGAGCGGGTCCCTTCGCTGTGGCGTCGCCTGGGCTTCAACGGCAAGATGGTGATGCGCAACCTGTTTCGCAACAAGCTGCGCACCCTGATGTCCTTTGTGGGCACGGCTTGTTGCACCATGCTGCTGATTACCTCGCTGGGCTTACAGGACAGCGTTCGCTTCTTTGTGGGAACGTACTATCAAGGCACCATCCAATACGATGTCCGGGCCAACCTCAACAGCGACGCCGGGGAGGCGGACAGCTATGGAAAGCGTATTGAAGCCCAGAAGGTGGAAGCCGTCATGGAGAAGGGCGTCACCCTGCATACGGGGGAGGGTACCCGCACCACCAGCCTGACCGTGCTGGAGCCGGAACAACAGCTGCTGCATCTGGGCAAGGGCGAAACCCACTTCTCTGTACCTGCGGGCGGAGTCACCTTTTCGCGCAAGCTGGCGGATGTGACGCAAACCCATGTGGGCGACGCGGTATCCATCAGCTTGCCAGGGGATGACCAGCCCGTTAAGACCCAAGTGGTCGCCCTTTGCGATATCAATCTGGGCCAGGGCATCTACCTGACCCGGCCCACCTGGGAGGGTTGGCGCAAAGGCGCCTTCACGCCCACGGGCCTGCTGATCAAGGGCCCAACCCAGGCGGCCATCCGTCAGTTGGAAGACATGGACGAGGTGGACCAGCTGGAGTACCCCCTTGTGCAGAATGAGCAGATGCTGACGATGCTCCAGAGCATGCTGGGCATGTTCTCCTTGCTTTCCGCGGTGGCCCTGGGCCTGGCCTTTGTGGTGCAATATAATATGGGGATGCTCAACTTCATGGAGCGCTATCGGGAGTATGCCACGCTCAAGGTGCTGGGCTACCACCAAAAAGAGATCCGCCGTCTGATTACCTGGGAAAGCTACCTGGTGATGCTCATGGGCGTGCTGGGAGGTACGTTGCCAGGCCGCTGGTTCACCGCCCTGGTTCTGAAAACCTGCGAGGGCGACAACATCGTATTCGCCTCCACCGTGCTGCCCCAGAGCTACGTGATCTCCTGCGCCATTACCATTGTTTTTTCCATCTTTGTGACCTGGCTTTTGACCCGCAAGGTGAAGACCATCGACATGGTGGAAGCGCTCAAAAGCGTGGAATAACGATTTTCCAGTGCGTTCGCCCGCGGCTGCCCCACATAGATACCATAGAGAAATGAGGAGACCAATATGAAGATCTTACAGAAACTCCTGGCCATGGGCCTCACCTTGCTACTGCTTCCTGCCGCCCTGGCGGAGGCGGCCCCTGAGCTTTCTACGGCCACCGCCAATGGCTCGGTGGAGGCCCAGAAAACCTACGACATCCTTGCGCCTTACAGCGGCACGCTGCTGCCTTTTGACCTGTCCATGGGGGATGCGGTGGAACCGGGGGAGAAGCTGTTTTTCATGGACACCCAAAAGGTCTTTTCTCCGGCCGATGGCAAGATCACGCTGTTTGCCGCCCCGGGGGATAGCACCCAGGACGTCATCAGGCAATACGGCGCCCTGGCCTCCATCGAAAAGGCCAGCCGTTATGTGATTGACGCCAATACCCACAACGCTTACAATGACAAGGAGAACAAATTTGTTTCCGTTGGTGAGCTTCTCTATTTTAAGCTGTCCGAGGACAATGACGAGGAAGGGCAGGGCAGGGTCGTCGCGGCTTCCCCGTCGGGCTATACCGTGGAGATAGCCCAGGGAGAGTATGAATTGGGCAAGCGGGCCAAGCTTTACCGCCAGGAGAAGAAGGATGATAAATCCCGGGTGGGAGACGGCTTGATCGTTCGGGCGGCGGAGCAGCCGGTGATGGGCGGCGGCCGCATCCTGCAAATCAACGTGACGGACGGCGCGACGGTTCGAAAGGGCGATCTGCTGTTTGATACCGTGGCGGAGGATGCCGAGCTTCCCGCTGAGCAGGTGATCGTCGCGCCAAGCGCCGGCGTGCTGGAGGCCCCTGCCGTGATTTCCGGCCAGCAGGTGTACAAGGGCCAGCGGCTGGTGACCCTTCACGATACCACGCAGCTGAAGGTGGTGGCCCAAGTGGATGAGGTGGACCTGCCCCGGCTGCATGATGGCAGCGGCGTGACGTTGGTCTTTGACAGTTACCCCGGCCAGAGCGTTCCCGGTGTGGTTGCCTCCATCTCCCGCATGGGCGTTGCCAAGCAAAACGCCACCTATTATAATGTGGACATCAGTTTTTCCACGCAGCTGGATATTCGGCTGGGGATGAACGTCACCGTGACCCTTCCCTAAGCGGACAGGGCTTCCCCATTTTCGTCCAAGCCGCTCTTAGCAAAGGAGTGATTTCCCATGGCCACGGCTTTTACGCAAAGGGAGCGCGCCTCCATTGAGCAAAAGCTACAGGAGGCGGCGCTGGCCTGCGCCACCTCGGCGGGCATGCGCCGCACCACCGTGGATGAGCTGGCCCGCCAAGCGGGCATTAGCAAAGGCGCCTTCTATTCCTTTTACCAAAGCAAAGAGCATCTGTTTCTGGCCATGCTGGAGCAGGTGCAAAAGGAGATCTACGGCAGCGCCAAAAAGGTTTTTGACGATAATATCGGGCTGCCGGCCTGGCAGCGGGCGTCCTTGGCCATGAAGGAGGTCTGCCGGGCCACGGAGGCAAAGAGCATCTTCTTCTTCACCCAAAATGAGGTGCCCCTCATGCTGCGCCGTTTGCCCGAGCACATCCTCCGGGGCCATTACCAAAGCGATGAGGAACACCTGGCCCAGCTGCTCACCCAAAGCGGCCTTCGTCTGAAGCTCGGCATCGAAACCATCAGCGCCGTAGCCCGGCTGCTGCTGATGTCGCTGATGTTTCGCCAGGACATCGGCCCCGGCTTTGACCAAGCATTGGATGCCCTGATCGATGGAGGATGCAAAGAATTTGTGGAATCATAACGGAAGAAGGATTATTCTCGCCTTGGTTTTGGCGCTAATCGCCGCCTTGGTGTATGCGTTGTTGCCAGACCAGGGGTCCAAGTTGCCTACAGCTCCTTCGGCGGAGCTGCTGGAGATCGCCCAAGGCATGGACAGCGTTACGATCACCGCCCAATTTTTGCCAGACAGCCGCCAGCTCTCCGTAAACCAGCAGTTGACCCTGGACAACCGGGGGGCGGATGCCCGGGACGAACTGGTGCTGCGCACCTACGCCAATGCCTTTCAAAGCCCCGCCACAAGCCCCATTGCCACGGAGGAGCTGTATGAGGAGTGCTACCCCCACGGGTTTTCCGCGGGCTCGTTGGTGATGGCCTCTGCCCGGGTGGCCCGGGGAGAAGGCGTTTCGTCCCCTGTGGATTACCGCTACCTGGATGATGCCAAAACGGTGCTGACGCTGCCCTTGGACAGCCCCTGGCAGCCGGGACAGCAGCTTTGCGTGGAGCTCACATACACCCTGAACATTCCCCGGGCCGCCGCGCGTTTTGGGGAAAACGACGGTTTTTGGGCGTTGGGAAACGCCTTTGCCTTGCCCGCCGTGTACCTGGATGGCGCTTACCTTCAAGATCCCTACTATCCCGTGGGGGACCCTTTTGTCAGCGAGTGTATGGACTTTATCGTCCGCCTCAGCGTGCCCGCGGGCTATACGGCGGCGGGCAGCGGCTGGCCCACCGTCACTCAGAACCCGGACGGTGGGCAAACCTACGCCTTCACAGCCCCAGCCGTGCGGGATTTTGCGCTGTGCCTGTCCCAGGAGTACCACCTGGCCCAAGGCAGGGAAGATAACGTCCTCATCACGCTCTATGCCCGGGAGCCGGATCAGGCCCAGAAAGCCCTGGATTACGCCCGCCGGGCGATGGCTTGCTATGCCAGGCTCTTTGGCGCGTATCCATACCCTTCGTTGACCCTGGCCCAGGTGGAGTTCCCTTTTGGCGGCATGGAATACCCAGCGCTGATCATGCTCTCCGGGGAAGGGATGCAAGCGGGGGGTCAGCAGCTGGAATGGGTGGTGGCCCATGAGGTAGCCCATCAGTGGTGGTATGCCGTGGTGGGCAGCGACCAGGTGAATCAGGCGTGGCAGGATGAGGCCCTGGCGGAGTACAGTGTGCTGGAATATGTAGAGCAGTACTATGGCAAGGATGACCAGGAGCGGCTCAGGCGGGCGCGCATCGACACCGCTATGCACACCACCGTACCCAATGCCGTCACCCCGGGCAGCCCTCTGTCCTATTTTGCGGATATGGCGGAATATGCCCTCGTGGTATATGGACGGGGGGCCTACTTCCTGTGTGACCTGGACGCGGCCCTGGGGGGGACCCTTGACGATTTCTTGAAAGCATATTATGATAGCTATCAGTTCCAGTTGGCAAGCAGGGTGGATTTTGAAGCCCTGCTCCAGGTTTATTCCGGCCAGGACTGGGGCCCTCTGATGGTGGACTACCTGGATACGTTGATGCCCCGGTAGCCCCCCCGTCTCCATGGACTACAAAAGCGAGAGGAAGACGCGCCATGCAGCAGCAACCATGCGCTAAGGATACCGCCGTCCTCATTCCCAGCTATAAACCGGACGACCGCTTGGCGGCCTATGTTCAGCATCTGCTGGATGCGGGCTTTGCCCAGATCCTGGTGGTGGACGATGGCAGCGGCGAGGCATACCGGCCTTTTTTTGAGAAGCTTCCCAAAGACGCTCGGGTGCTCACCCTCCACTACGAGCCCAACTGCGGCAAAGGCGTAGCGCTCAGGCGGGGCATGGAGCACCTGTGGAACGAATGCCCGGACTGCGCCTATGTGATCACCGCCGACAGCGACGGCCAGCATACCCCCGAGGACGTGCTGCGCATGAGCGAGAGCCTGCACGAAAACAGCGCGGGGTTGATGCTGGGCACCCGGAATTTTGCCCAGTCGGATGTGCCTTTCAAGAGCCGTGCGGGCAACCGGATCACCTCCACAGTGTTTTTGGTGCTATACGGACAATGGGTCAGCGATACCCAGACGGGGCTTCGGGGCTTTGCCAGAGGGTTGTTGCCCACGATGATCGCCGTGAAGGGCGACCGGTATGAATATGAGATGAATATGCTCATCGTCTGTGCCGCGGGCAAGATTCCCATCCGGGCCCTGCCGATCCAGACCGTGTATGAGGACAACAACGCCGGCAGCCATTTCCGCGCCGTACGGGACAGCGCCCGCATCTATAAGGTCATTTTTACCGGGTTTTTCAAGTTCATTAGCTCGTCCGCCATTAGCTTTTTCACGGATTATGGCCTGTACCTGCTCTTTAACAACCTGCTGAAAGCCGGCGCCTTTCCTTCCCTGGAGAAGGAGATCCACCTGGGGCTGGTGAGCCTGATGCCCCGCATCGTGCTGGCCATTGTACTGGCCCGGTTGATCTCAGGCGCCATTAATTTTTTCCTCAACAAACAATTTGTCTTTGGCCACAACGGTTCCACACGCAAGTCATTTGCCAAATACCTATGCGTGTTTTTCCTGGTGATGTTCCTTTCCGCGGCGCTGACCAGCAGCCTGCACCTGTGGTTGGGCTGGAGCGAGAACAGCACCAAGATCCCCGTGGATCTCGCGCTGTTTTTCCTCAGTTACCAGATGCAACGCCGGTGGGTCTTCGTGGAGAAGGTTCCCCGGGACTGACGTTATGGATTGAATTTTAATCGATGGGGCGGCTAGGCTTTTGCCGAGCCGCCATCATGATCCTGGCACTGGCCCCCGCAGGCGGAGCATCCATCCAGAAGGATGGCGTCGGCCCGGATGCTCATGCGCAGGCGGGTGCTTCCCTCCGAGGATTCCGGATCTGGGGTAAAGCCATAGCGGGCAAAAAAGGGCCCCATCTCCCGGGGAGTATCCAGCCGCACTTGGCTGGCGTGGTGGGTCAACGCCTTGTGCAAAGCCAGCCGCACCAGCAAATCGCCAAAGCCCAGGCCACGTTTTGCCTCCAGCACGCCCACATCCCCCAGAAAAAACGCGCCCGCCTGCCACCACAGCCGGGCTGTGCCCACGGGGGTGTCGTTATCGTAGACCACCACCTGCTGGGCCTCGTCATCCAGCCGGTCTGGCCCTGCGCCAAACACCGCTTGGCGGAGGGCCAGCGGCTCGGCGATATCGGATCCCTGTGGAAACCATTTGCCTCGGATCATCGTTTTTTCCTCCGTCTTATCCGCCCTAGAGCGAAAGGAGCGATCCCCTGATGGACCCTGTCAAAATCCAACGCATCAATGAGCTTAAAAAGCTTAGCCGCCAGCGGGAATTGGTGAAAGAAGAGCTTGCCGAGCAAGCAGCCTTACGGGCAGAATACATTGCGGATTTTCGCGCCAGCCTGCAACAGCAGCTGGACAGCGTGCGCATCCAAGAAGAAGACGGCAGCTTGACTCCTCTGCAAAAGAAAGAGGACAACCCATCTGTTGCCCACTAGAAGAGTATACCATACCCCTCATTGGATTACAATCATTAAATCTTCCCTCAAAGACTTGTATTTTCGGGGACGTGGGTTATAATAGAGATGAGCCATACGGGAAGGGTTAGGAAAGCAGTCTCCGCATCGTGGCCGTGAAGCCCATGGACCGCAAGCTGTGATGACACGGCGGTCACCGCGTGGAAGCGCAACATAGGCGGGCGGGCGATGTGCCCGGCGCAAAGGACCCTTGGTATCCCAATTCCCATGGCGCGCCGGGAAGCGGCCGCGGGCCGCGGGCCGCTGGAAATACAAGGTAGAGAGGGGCGATTCCATTGGACAACGACGATCAGCTCATGGGCGGCACTGCCGCCGAAGAAACGGACCTGGACCTCATCGAAGGCGTAGATGAGGAAGGCAACAAGGTTCTGCTTGAAGTCGTGCGCTACTTTTTCTACAACGGCGAAGAATACGTTGTCTTGGGCGATGCCCAACAAAAGGGCGAGTGCGACGAGACCTGCGAACATTGTAGCCATGACCACGAGGATACGGACGAAGAAGAAGCGGTCAACCTCTATATCATGAAGGTTGTGGAAACCGAGGAAGACGGCGAAGAAATGGAAGAGTTCGCCCCCGTGGAAGACGAAGCCCTGCTGGAAAAGCTCATCGAAATTGTACAAGCGGATTTCGAAAGTGATCTGGAAAGCGTTGAGGAGTAAGCCTCATCAGTACAATGGCAATCTCGGTAGCATCACGGTATCCATGGTGTCCAAATGAGATGGGAGGATGTCCCCCGGAACCCAAGGTTTTCCAAGGAGCGCCTCAACGCTCGGAATATCAAGGCTTTCCAAAGGAACCCGGTATCAAAGGAACAAACCCATGGTGTCCAGGTGACCCGAATATCGGTTTACGATAGATTTTGGTTCCCATCGCATCCATCCAGGTTTTTCGGATGAGCGAGCAGGCAGGAAAAAGAAATAGGTATCCCATGCCGGGCCGTAAAACGGCCCGGTTTTGCTTTTCAAAAAAAGGCGCTGAGGAACGGCCCCCGGCCAATGGGAGGCCAGCCCCCGGCTGTCTGGCCTTGCCTTGACATCCCTTGGGGCGCATGCTACCATGGGCAAACCGGGCTTTTCGCCCCCGAAAGGACGCTTGCCCATGCCCCGAAGCTTACGCGCTAACCTGCTGCTGTTGCTCACCGCCCTCATTTGGGGCGTGGCTTTTGTGGCGCAGGATGTGGCCATGGAGTTCATGCCCCCCGTCACCTTCAACGGAATCCGCATGGCGTTAGCCGGGTTCACGCTGATGCTGTTTATTCCGCTGTTGCGCCGTCCACAGGGCGTCCGGCAGGAAAGGGGCGCTTCCCTGCCTGCGCAAGCAGCCATGCCTGCGGCGGCAACACAGCCGTCCACAGCCAAAGGAACCCTGTGCCTGGGCGGCTTTTTATGCGGCGTGGTTTTGTTTTTGGGGTCCGTGTGCCAGCAGCAGGGCTTGCTGTACTCCACTCCGGGCAAGGCGGGCTTTATTACGGCGCTGTACATTGTGCTGGTACCCCTGACGGGCCTGTTGATGGGCAAAAAAGTACGCCCCCTCACTTGGCTGGCGGTGGCGGTAGCTACTCTGGGGCTATTTTTGCTATGCGTCACCGCCCAGCTGACGGTGGGCGCGGGCGATTTGTTTCTCATCCTGAGCGCCTTTTGCTTCACAGCACATATTCTGTTGATCGATTATTTTGCCCCCCGCACCGATTGCCTGAAGATGAGCTGCATCCAGTTCTTCATCACGGCGGCGCTTTGCCTGCCAGTGGCTGCCTTGTTTGAAAAGCCCACGCTGCAAGGCGTTTGGCAAGGCATCCTGCCGATCCTCTATGCGGGGGTGCTCAGCGGCGCGGTGGGCTACACCTTGCAGATCTTAGGTCAGCGGGATTCCAGCCCCACGGTGGCCAGCCTGATCCTCTGCCTGGAGAGCGTATTTGCGGTGCTGGCGGGGTGGGTGCTGCTGGGGGATCATCTCGCCCCCCGGGAGCTTCTGGGCTGCGGGTTGATGCTTTGCGGCATCGTGCTGGCGCAATGGCCGCGACGCAGTCAGTACGGCACGCGGCCATAAAAAGCGAAGGGTTAAAGGAAAAAGCCCCAAGGCGGTTTGGGAGGAGAGACAGCGACCTTTCCCGGCAGCTTCACATATGAACCTTTTTTTTCAGCTCACGCAGGACATCCTTGGGGAAAAGCGCCACGGACAACACCAGCAAGCCCAGGCACACGCTGCCCACCACGATCCGGGGCCAGTTCAGCTCCTGTAAACCGGTGAGGCTCAGCGTGAGGGCGATGAAGCCTCCCAGGGTGAGCTCAAACAAAGGCATAAAGTTGCGTTTTTGGCGCTTAAAAAACAACAGGTAATAGGCGCCGATCAGAATGATGTCGCTAAAAAACACGATGGGCACCACAAAATTGCTCCAGCCGCCCTGCAAAATCGCGTCCAGCAAAAACAGGTACAGGCAGATCGCAATGGAGACATCCGACAGCTTTTTGATGAGGGTGTGTTCCACCATAGGCCTGTATACAAAAGCCACCCAAGCCACACAGAGCCCCCCGATAGCGATCAGGCTCCAGAAGATGCCCCCTGTTACCAGGTTGATAATCAGGCAGGCGTAGCCCGCGATCAAAAAGGCGCTGCGCAGCAGATCCTGGCGGTTACGGATGAAAAAGCTACTGGCTTTACGCTCGGGGTAGATGTGGTGCACGTTCACGTCAATCGCTCCCTTCCATATACGGGTCCAGGCCCGCATCGCAGAGCATGCGGTAGAGGGCGTTTTCAAAGGTGGGATTTTGCGTGTTCTTGGTCAGGGTCAGTACCAGGTGATCCCCATAGCTGCACATGGCGCAGGTGGCGCGGTTAATAATGGGCGGGCCCAATACGAAATCGAATTTTTCCATCAAAGGAGCCATTTCCTCGGGCAAAGACACCGGCCCAAGGTTGGAGAAGGTGGTGGTGAATACGCTGTCCCCCAGGGATCCATAGATCAGATACGCGATGGGCCGTTTGATGATCAGGGGCACGAAGCGGAGCAGCCGCACCAACCGTCGGGAAAGGTGCATGGTTTGGTCCAGATTTTCCTTTTTCGTACCCTCCTGCATCTGCGCCACCACCGCCGGGAGGACGGCTTCCAAGTCCGTAATCTCGTCCAGGCGCAGGCGGATGCTGCAATACATGGAAAAGTTGCGCAGGGTGTGGGAGGGGTAAAACTTACGCATGTTGACGGGCAGTTGAATCTGCACCCTGCGGCGGCTGCCGTTGGGGCCGATGGCCTCCTTGCAGGCCAGCATCAAATAACCCATCAGCAAGGCGGTGATCGTGACGCCCTTTTGCTTTGCAACGGCGCGGAGGGCCTTCACCGAGAGATTGAAATGCAGCACGCGGCAGGGCAACTCAAAGGGAATGGCCCCCCGCATTTGCAGGGCCTTTTTGTCCATGAAGCCTTTGGGCTTTGGGGTTTTGTCCGTAAGGGTAAAATCGTCGCGCCATTCTTTGGGTTCCGGCGGTTCGGCGGCATCAAAGACCCCTTCCGCCACGGGAATGTGATGACCCATTAGGCGCAGGTACTCCCGCAGCAGGGTGCGCAGGAAGATGTTGGCCCCGGTGCCGTCCGCCAGAATATGGAAGAATTCCACACTGACACGGTTTTGGTAGTACACCACCCGCAGCGTGGGGGATGCGCCCTGGTTTACCCGCATCACAGCGCAGGGCAGCTTGGTTTCGGGCCGCAGGGCATAGCGACGCATGGAGCTGTCCAGGTAGTGCCAAAAAAATCCACTTTTGAGTGTGGTGGCAAAATAAGGGAAACGCTTCATGGTATAGGTCAGCGCCATTTGCAAAATCTCTGGCACCACCGGCGCGCTTAGGTAACCGGACATTCGAAACACCATCATCCGCTTCAAGCTCATGGAGAGGGGATAAATTTTGGCCGCATGATCCAAGGGGTACCAGTCCTCCCGCTGCACCAGGTAAAATTGCCCCATCTGGGCTGGGTCCAGCCGCTGCATGGCCTCCTCCAGGCTCATATCCTGCTTGCGATAAAAATGCAGGGCATTCACATGGTCATCCAGGATCTGGTCGGTATGTTTGCGGCTGAGGCTAAGGCGCGCCCGGACGTCCGTCAAAAAAGGCCCCACCTTGGCTTGCTCGGCAGGGGTAAAGATGGCCTGCGCCCTTTGAGAGAGAATATTCACTGGACGGCCTCCTTTGGCTAGGGGCGTGGTATTTCATATTATAGCACGAAGGCCCCTCCCTCACAACGGCGCCAGACCAGCCTGCGCGTTTGTTACAAATCCCCTACTTTTTCCAGCGAAGGGTTGACGCTGGCGCGTGTTTTCATTACTATACATAAGCGCGTTAGATTCTCATATTCTAAACAAAAGAGCCATCATTGAAAGGGAAAGTACAATGCAAAATCGAGCTTTGAAACTTCATTCACCACTATGTTTGCTGCTGGTGGCGGCTCTTTGCCTGGGGGCAGGCGTTGCCGCTGCCGCCAAGAAAAAAGAACCCGCACCCGTCTCCACGCCCTCCCCCCTCAGCTTTCCGGCCCAGGCTACAGAGCTGGATTTCAGCAGCTTGGTCTTGCCCCCGGTGGAGGAGGTCATGGAAGGCCTGCAGACGGTGGAAGGCCTGCAAACGGTGCACCTGAAGGACACCAACCTGACCCGGGACGATATGCGCGCGCTGCTGGCCGCCTTCCCGGATGTCACCTTTGACTGGGTTGTGGTCTCCAACAAAGTGGAGATGAGCAGCCTGGAGGAAACCATCGACTTTGGCGACAACCGCGTAGCCAATGGCGAAGACCTGCTGGACGCGCTCTCCTGTCTGCCTAAACTGAAGACCCTCAATACCTATAGCACCGTGCTTCCCCGGGAAATCATGGAAAAGATGTGGGCCAGCTACCACCCCGCCATCGAATTTGGCTGGACCATCAAATTTGCCGGGGAACGCAAGCTGCGAACCGATGTTACGGCGTTTTCCACACAAAACAATACCCACAGCAAGGCCTATACCGGCACCACTTTTTATGTGCTAAGGTACTGCACCAAGCTGCTGGCCCTTGATCTGGGCCACAACATGATCAATAATCTCGACTTCCTGCGGGAGATGCCTCAACTGAAGCTTCTGATTTTGGCCGATAATTCCATCACTGATATCAGCGCCCTGGAGGATCTGCCCAACCTGGAGTATGTGGAGCTGTTCAAGAACCCCATCACGGATATCTCGGCCCTGGCCAACAAGCCCCATCTGCTGGATTTGAACCTTTGCTTTACCAAAGTGAAGGAAAACGATGTCTCCTGCCTGCTGGGCAACACGCGGATGCAGCGGGTATGGTTTTCCAACGCGGGGCTGAGCGAGGAGCAGCAGAAACTGCTGACGGAGGGCCTGCCCAACTGCCAGTTTAACTTCACGGTGGGGCATTCCACCGGCGACCACTGGCGGGATCACGAGCGTTATCCCATTTACCGAGAAGGCTTTAATACCTTCACCTACCAGCCCTTCACCGGCAATGAAACGCTGCTGCCCGAGGATCAGTGGGAGAAATAGGGTAAGAATGTCTTCGTGATTCCGGCCAAAATCATGCCGCATGTCGCTGTTTTTGGGCTTAAAGATCCAACCACCCGCCTGGCTAGACGCCTGGCGGGTGGTTGGCTTCTTCCCCTATTTGGGTTTTGTGGAAGATTTTGGAGGCTTAGGGGCAGGGCCTTTGGGCCTGTTTTTTTGCTGGGATTTCCGTTTGGAGGTTTTGGCCAGCTTTGGCGCTGCCTTCAAACGATCTGCCCGCGACTTGCTTTGCTGGGTCTGCGCCGGTTTGCTTTCTTCCCTGCGCATGCTGCTTGCGGGCTGGCCCGCTGGTACCCTCGCGCCTTTCTTCTTCAGCTTCCCCTTGACGGCGGGCTGGGGCAGCCGCGTTTTGGAAACGATCGCCTGGTGCACCAGCTTGGTGTCCAGCCCGGTGTAGCACCGCTTGTCAAACGCGGCGGCAAAATAGAACCGCAGCTTGGGGATCAGCTTTTGTTTCTTGAACACCAGGGCAAAGGTGTTGCGGGCTTTATCCGCCTGTTCCTTGCCGGGCTGGCGGGGGCTGTAGTTGCTCAAGGCCATCATCCGCCATAGGGGCAGGATCGCTTCCGGAAGGAAACGGACGCTGTCCATACGCTTGGCAAACAGCAGCGGGGTCTCTCCCTGCTTGGGCTGGCGGCCCCGGATTCTGAGCAGGGTGTTGACCGCATTGCCATAGATAAAGATCTTGTTTGCCTCACCGGTGACCTTGGCAGCCACTTTATCGGGCATGCGGCTGGCAGCGCGCCATACCAGCCCACCGAGGATCAACGCGGCGGCCAGCAGCCACCACAAGAAATTCAGGTTCGGCTTGGGCGGGTCCTCGTTGTCATCAAAATCCTCGGTGGGGTTGTCCAGATCCTGTTGGGGGGGCGGGGTGGGCGTATCCTGGGGAACGTCCGGGGGCGGCGAAGGGGTGGGATCCTCCATGGACTGATCATCCGGCGGGGGGGGCTCCGGCGGCTGATTTTGACTCTGCTGCAAGGGCGTAGGGTCAAAAGGGATCCAGCCAAAGCCCTCAAAGTAGATCTCCGTCCAGGCGTGGGCCTCTTTGCCTGTCACATAGGCAAAGCCGTCCGCCGCGGGCTGGGCCAAAAATCCTTCCACATAGCGGGCGGGCAGCCCCGCCATCCGGCTGAGAACGGTCATGGCCGACGCAAAATAAGTGCAGTACCCTTCCTTGCCCACATAGAGGAAATAGGTCACAAAGTCGTTGTTTTCCGGCGGAGTCTTAGGCTGGGTTGTATAGCGATAATACTTTCGCAGATGCGCCATGATGGCCATGGCCTGATCGTACGGGGTCTGCGCCCCGGCAACGATGTTGGCGGCGTCGTTAAACACTTTGGTTTCCATATGGCTAGGCAGTTGGGTATACCGTTTCACAATGTCGGCGTAGTTTTCATCCTGTTTCAAGGCGGCGTTCACCAGCGCGTCCAGCCCGGCCATACCGCCTTCAAACACCGGGGCGAACACCGTATACGAATCGCCGTGGGCAAGGTCTCGGGTCACAAACAGCTCGCTGGCGTCGTTGAAATAAGGCACCATATGGCTGGGCATGGAGAGGCTACGCAAAAACAAGGGCGTGGGCACCGTGCTGGCCGCCGTGTTTTGCATCTGCACCGATATGGCCTTCTCGTCCAGCAGGGCGCTGGCTTTTTGGAGGGCTTCCGGGGGCAGTTTTTCCATAAAAATCTTGCTGCGCAGCGCCATCCAACGGGGGTTCACGTACAGGTACCGTTTGGCAGAAGTGGTGTCCCTGAAACTCCTGCCGGTATACTCGTCCTTGGCCACGGCGCGCATCAGTGTTTTGCGCTCGGTTTTAACCATCATCACCGGCAATTCGCTGGGCTCCACCGCGCCGCCCAACTGATTGCCGCCTGCGGGATAATAGCCATAGTTGCCCAAGGTAAACACATTGCGGGGTTCGGTAAAAAACAGATAGTCCGTGATGCTCTGTTTCAGGTCATAGGCAGCCTTTTCCAGCGGCGGGAGCACCACCCGGCCCAGCGGCAACAGCAGCAAAGACAACAGCACCACCGCCACAGCCATGGGAAGCACATTCATCACGCTGATTTTTTCGTGGGCGGTCTGGGCAATCAGCAGCAGCAGGGCCACCAGCGCCGGCAGCACAAACCAGACCAGATGGCTTTCGCCCAGGCTCCATAGCCCAAACATGGTCAGCACCACCATGATCGCGGCGGGTAAAAAGCCCACGCCCTTCTTGGCAAATAGGAAGGAGAACGCCGTCACCACCACCGCCATCAACGCGACGGTCTCTCCCCCAAAGATAAACATGGCGGCCGGCAAACCGTTCAAAAACAGCGTGAGGGCCTTCAGCGCTTCCAAGCTGCCGCCCCAAAATCCCATCTTTGGAAAAAACAGCTGCACCGCGGCCCAAACCGCCACGATCAGCAGCGCCAGCCAGCGGCGTTTTTTCACCGCGCCCAAGGTCAGCACCGCCATGGTTCCCGCCACATACAACAGCCCCATCCAAATTTGCCTGCCCAGCCCAAAGAGCATCAGCAGCGGAAGCAGAACCCCCAGGGTTAGCAACAGCGCCAGCACAATCCGGCTGACGAGGCTTTGGTTCAAAAAGGGGGTCTTTTGCATCCAAGGGCTCCTTTCGCGGGAATGGGGGACGGTGGGGTTTATGCCTGAGGTGTCACGTAATTCACTTCAACCCCACCTTGCTGCAGCCTGGCTACATGGGGCTGGGTAGAGGGGCTGTCAGGCACGTAGGTAACGAAATAGAGCCGCACATTGGGGCCCATGCGTTTCATGCGCACAATCAAATCCACCAGGGTGGAAGTGAGCCGCGTGGTGATGATCACCACCGCGCCGGTCTTGCGCAGCTCGCCCATCTGCATCATCAGCACCCGCTCAAAGCCGTCGGTCTTGACAAAATTGCAGCGGGCCAACTCCTCCAGCAGCACCGGCAAGCCCATATGGCCGTTATATTCCATGGGCCGATCCCCCATCAGGGGCAGCCGTACCGGGTTGTCCTGGCGGATTTGGCAGTTCACCACAGAGGCGGCGGTCTCCAGCAGGGCGTCTTGCAAAAAGGGGGCTTTCTCCGGAGGAATGCCCGTGCTCAAATGCGGGGGCGAGGTGTCCAGCAATACCAGGGCATCCGGCAGGGCCGGTTCCTCAAACTGGCGTACGATCACTTCCCGCTTTCGGGCGCTCATCTTCCAGTGGATGCGCTTGAGGGGATCGCCCTGCTGATATTGGCGAAAATCGCTGGGGCTGGAAGGGTCCTCCATGGCCCGTTTCATGGTTTCCACGCCCAAATCTCCGGCGGCAAAGGTGAGCGGCTCCACATCAAAGGGCACGGGCAGCACCAGCAGCTCCGAGCCCTCCATGTCCGGTTTATGTTCTTTTTTAAAAAACCCAAACACATCGGCCACAGCATAGCTGTCCACTCCGGGGAGCATGGCACCCACATGATCCGCGGCGAACTTATGCACCACCCGTTGGGCTCGACGGCCAAGCTGGGTCAGGTGGATGGTGGCGCCGGGGGTGTTGCTGGTAGCGCGCATCCTCAGCGCCACCGGCGCGATGGGCAGCAGGCCCTTATGGCTTACCCCCACTTCCATGCTCACCACATCGCCCCGGTTTACCTTGGTGCCGCTAAGGCCGTGGATGACCTTCACGCTTTTTTCCGCGCTGCGCACACTGAGGTATGCCAACCCCCAGGCCAGAGCCAGGATCAGCGAGATCAGCAGGTACATGCGGTTGCCCATGGATAGCGCGCACAGAAGGAAAAAACCAAAGCACACGCCCAGTGTGATCGTTGCGGATTTCATGGATGCTCCTTCGTTAACCCTTGCAGGGCATCAATGGAATGGGACGTAGGCCTCGCAATGCCAACAAGCCCCCGGGGGAAACCGGAGAGACATCGCTTTCCGATCATAAATCCCAAGCCGCCGACATAGGCCATGGGGTTGGCTGCCATTTCGCAAAAAATCCCTTCTCTGCCTGGACAGGCGGCGGCAAAAGCAAAAGGAACCGTATGGCTGGAAGAAATTTGCCCCAAAGCGACGTATGGCGCTTGGGGGACGGGCTTAGCTCAGCCGGATGGGTACGGGGACGTTTTCCATCACGGCAATGAGGATCCGCTCGGCGGAAATGCCCTTCATCTTGGCTTCGGGGTTAGGCAAAACGCGGTGTGCCAGCACGGGGAGCACCATGCGCTGGACATCCTCGGGCAGGATGTAATCCCGTTCATTCAGCAGAGCGCAGGCCTGAGCCCCACGGATCAACGCGATGGCGCCACGGGTGGAGACCCCCAACTGCAACGAGGGATGGGTGCGGGTCATGGCGGCGATGTTTGCAATGTAGTGCCGCACCTCTTTGGAACAGTATACGTCGCCGATCATATTTTGCATGGACACCACATCGGCGGCGGCGCACACCGGCTGGAGGCTGGCCTGGGGCTTCACCGTGCCGCTGAAGCGTTCCAGCACGGCCATTTCCTCCTCCATGGTGGGGTATCCCATGGAGATGCGCAGGAAAAACCGGTCCATCTGGGCCTCGGGCAAGGGGTAGGTGCCCACAAACTCGGCGGGGTTTTGGGTGGCCAGCACCATGAAGGGCTTGGGCATGGGGTGGGTAACGCCGTCCACGGTCACCTGGTACTCCTCCATTACCTCCAGCAGCGAGCTCTGGGTCTTGGGGGAGGTACGGTTGATTTCGTCCGCCAGGACGATCTGGCACATCACCGCTCCGTTATGAAACTCCATCTCACCGGTCTTGAAATTGACCATGGTGAAGCCCGTCACATCGCTGGGCACCACGTCCGGGGTGACCTGGATGCGGTTGAAGCTGCAATCCAGGGACTTGGCCAGCGAGCTGGCCAGGGTGGTTTTACCCGTACCCGGCACATCTTCGATGAGCACATGGCCCTTGCAAAGCATGGCGATGAGCGCCAGTTCGATCACCTCGTCCTTGCCCACGATCACCTTGCCGATATTCTGCTTGAGTGCCGTAATGACGCGCCTTGGGTTGAGCATAGAACCGCTCCTTACCTGATGGATTCATCTTTTTACAGGAGGTGGACGGAAGGCTTGTCCCCTCCTGCCAAAGGCGAGAAACACCGCTTTTTATTATAGCGAAGCCCGCGGTGCTTTACAAGTATGTGACAAAAGTTTTACGAGCAAAAAAGAAAGAGGCATTTTGCCCCTTTCTTGACGGGATCCGGCTCCACGGGGGGAGGTACAACCACGCCGGCGCTGGGGTTATCTGTTACCCGGCCGGAGCTTTTGGTTTCCTGCGCCACCACCGGGCGCAGGTTACGGGCATTGGACCAGCCCACAAACGCGCCATTCCCATTACAATGCATAACCATTCACTTGGAGGGAGGCGGCCATGTCCATCAAATCTCAAAAAAGTGGTTTTGGCTTATTCTAATGAGGAAGGGCGCCGGTGGATGCGAATGCAAATGGAGGGGCCCAAGCCCCCATACTTGCCGAAACCTGGGTTTTTGCCCTATCAAAAACAGCGACTCAGATCCCAAATTCCGGTGTGGGCTGGGGGTTAGCGTCGCCCTCTGGGCCCGGATCGCCATTTTGGTCAGCTCGCAGTTTACTTCCTTAACATTATAAAAATTTTTTTACCCCTTGACAAGACTTGTATATTATGCATAATATATGTATATTCATGCATTTGGAGGGAGCGGCCATGGCAACAAACCCCAAAAGAAATATTCAAAAGGTGGTATTGGCTTATTCAGGAGGGTTGGATACCTCCATCATCATTCCCTGGCTGAAGGAGAACTACAACAACTGCGAGGTCATTGCGGTGTCCGGCGATGTGGGTCAGGGTACCGAGCTGGACGGCCTGGAGGAGAAGGCGCTGAAAACAGGCGCCAGCAAGCTGTATGTGGAGGATTTGAAGGAAACGTTCATCACGGACTTCATCTACCCCACCCTTCAGGCAGGGGCGGTGTACGAAGGCGAATACTTGCTGGGCACCAGCTTTGCCCGGCCCATCATCGCGCAGCGCATCGTGGAGATCGCCAAAAAGGAAGGCGCGGACGCCATTGCCCACGGCTGTACCGGCAAGGGCAACGATCAGGTGCGTTTTGAGCTCACCATCAAGGCCTTTGCCCCGGACATGACCATCATCGCCCCCTGGCGGGAGTGGAACATCAAAAGCCGGGACGAAGAGATCGATTATGCGCAGGCGCACAACATCCCGCTGAAGATCAACCGGGAGACCAACTACAGCAAAGACAAAAACCTCTGGCACCTGTCCCATGAGGGGCTGGATCTGGAAAACCCGGCGCTGGAGCCCCAGTATAACAAGCCGGGCTTTCTGGAGATGTGCGTCAGCCCCCAGCAAGCTCCGGATACCCCCACCTATCTGACCCTTTCCTTTGAAAAGGGCATCCCCGTAGCGTTGGATGGCAAAAAGCTGCGCCCGGTAGCGCTGATGGACGCGCTAAACCAGGTGGGCGGAGCCAACGGCATCGGCCTTGTGGATCTGGTGGAAAACCGGTTGGTGGGCATGAAGAGCCGCGGCGTATACGAAACCCCCGGCGGAGCCATCCTCTACCGGGCTCATCAAGTGTTGGAAACCCTCTGCCTGGATAAGGATACCCAACATTACAAAGCCCTGATCGCGCAGCGCTATGCCGAGCTGGTGTACAACGGCCAGTGGTTTACGCCGCTGAAGGCTGCCCTGGACGCTTTTGTGCAGGAGACCCAACAGACCGTTACCGGCGATGTGAAGCTCAAGCTCTACAAAGGCAACCTCATCAACGCCGGGGTCACCTCCCCCTATTCCCTCTACAGCCAGGAGATCGCCACCTTCGGCGAGGATCATGTCTACGACCAGGCCGACGCGGAGGGCTTTATCAACCTGTTTGGGCTGGCGGTAAGCGCCAGGGCAAGGCTTCTTGGGGGCTCCGTCCCCAAGGCCCCGCTCAAAGGATAACATCCCTTGAAAATCCCCGCTTTTGCCTGGGCGATGCCTAGGCAGGGGAGCATCCACCATCATCAAAAGGCGGTGTGTCCATGCCAACCATTTTCATCGACGGGGACCAGGGTACCACCGGCCTGCGCATCGCCTCCCGGCTGGCGGCCCGCCAGGAGCTCACCTTGCTTACCCTGCCAGAGGCTCAGCGCAAAAGCCTGCCCCATCGGCTGGATATGGCCAGGAGGGCGGACGTCGTCTTCCTCTGCCTGCCGGACGAGGCCAGCCGGGAGATGGTGGTCGCCTTCGCTGCGGAGCCGGACTGTGCCGCCACCCTCATCGACGCCTCCACCGCCCACCGCACCAGCCCGTCTTTTGCGTATGGCTTCCCGGAACTGGGCCCCGCTTTCCGCCAATCCCTGCGGACCTCCCGCCGCATCGCGGTGCCTGGCTGCCATGCAGGCGGGGCCGTCGCCTTGCTTTATCCTCTGCTCAAGGCGGGCGTTTTGGGGCCGGAGGCATCTGTGACGTTGGTTTCCCTCACCGGGTACAGCGGCGGGGGCAAGGCCATGATTGCGGACTATCAGGCCAAGGACCGCGACCCAGCCCTGCGCTTTCCCCGGCCCTATGCCACCGGGCAGTGCCACAAGCATCTCCCGGAAATTCAGCGGATTTGCGGCCTGACGGATCCTCCCGTGCTGGACCCCATCGTCTGTGATTTTTACAGCGGCATGCTGGTGGGCTTGTCCCTGACGGGCCAGCAGCTGGCGGCCATGGGGCAAAGCGGGGCCAAAGCCAGGGGTATGGCGGATTTTCTCACCACACTGTACCGCGACCACTACGCTCAGCAGCCCCTTCTCACCGTGCTGGAGCCCAACCCCGAGCCCTTCCTGAACCCCGCGGCCCTGGCCGGCACCGACGGCTTGCAGCTGTTTGTGACCGGCAATGACCAGCGAATGATCGTATACGCCCGTTTTGACAACCTGGGCAAAGGGGCCAGCGGCGCGGCGATCCAATGCATGAACCTGCGCCTGGGCCTGCCGGAGAACGCAGGGCTGACGCTGCCTAACCCCATTTGAGCCAGTATAGGAGGGAGCACCCTTGACCCCCATCACTTTCATTCCCGGCGGCGTCACCGCGGCCCAAGGCTTTCGGGCTGCCGGTGAATACTTGGGCATCCGCAAAAACCGGGCCAAAAAAGATGTGGCGCTGATCGTCAGCGACCGTCGGGCCGCCGCCGCCGCCTGCTATACCCAGAACCTGGTGCAGGGCGCGCCGCTCATCGTTACCCGCCAAAACCTGGCCGACGGTTATGCCCAGGCGGTGATTTGCAACAGCGGCAACGCCAACACCTGCAATGCCAACGGCATTGAAATCGCTCAGGGCATGTGCGATCTGGTGCAGCAGCACCTGGGGATACCCAGCCAGGACGTGATCGTGGCCTCCACCGGGGTGATCGGTCAGGTAATGAGCTTGGCGCCCTTTGAAAGCGGCATGGAAAAGCTGGCCGCGGGCCTGGCGGCCACCCCCCAGGGTGGGCTGGCCGCCGCCCAGGCCATTATGACTACGGACACCGTGGAAAAGGAAGTGGCCGTCTCCTTCACCCTGGGCGGCAGCCGTTGCGTGCTGGGGGGCATGGCCAAGGGCAGCGGCATGATCTGTCCCAACATGGCCACCATGCTCTGCTTCCTCACCACTGACGGGGCAATCGCGCCCGCGCTGCTGCAGCAAGCCCTCTGCGCCGTGGTGGGGGACAGTTTCAACATGCTTTCCGTGGATGGAGACACCTCCACCAACGACATGGTGAGCGTGATCGCCAACGGCGCTGCAGGAAACGACCTTGTTACCGACGCGGGCAGCGCGGACTATGCCCGTTTTTTGGCAGCCTTGCAGGCGGTTTGCGAAAACCTTTGCCGCCGGATGGCCAAGGACGGGGAGGGCGCCACCAAACTGCTCACCTGCCATGTCAGCGGCGCGGCGGACAAAGCAACGGCTAAGGTCTGCGCCAAAAGCGTCGTTCAGTCCTCCCTGGTCAAGGCGGCCCTCTTCGGCGCGGACGCCAACTGGGGCCGGGTGCTCTGTGCGCTGGGCTATTGCGGCGCGGCGCTGACGGTGGACGCCATTGATGTGGACTTTGCCAGCAAGGCGGGCAGCCTGGCGGTTTGCCGAAGCGGCGCGGGCATTCCTTTTTCCGAGGAGGAGGGCAAGCGCATCTTGCGGGAGGACGAGATCGACATCAACGTACAGCTGCACAGCGGAGATTTTTCCGCCACCGCCTGGGGTTGCGACCTCACCTACGACTATGTAAAGATCAACGGCGATTACCGGACCTAAGCGGTCAGACCCATACCCCATCAGGAGGTGAACCCGGCATGAACATTGAGCAACGGGCGGAGGTGCTGATTCAGGCCCTGCCCTATATCCAGAAATACAACGGCAAGATCGTGGTGATCAAATATGGCGGCAACGCCATGCTCAGCGAAGAGCTGAAGAAGGCCGTCATGGGCGATTTGCTGTTGTTGCAGCTGGTGGGCATGAAGGTGGTGCTGGTGCACGGCGGCGGCCCGGAAATCAGCGAGATGCTCACAAAGCTGGGCGTGGAAAGCCAATTTGTGGACGGCCTTCGGGTCACCGATGCCCAGACCGCCGACGTGGTACAGATGGTGCTGGCTGGCAAGCTGGGCAAAGGCTTGGTTAGCTCCATCCAGGCCATCGGCGGCAAAGCCATCGGCCTATGCGGCATGGACGGCTACATGCTCCAGGCCAGGCAACTGGATGAGGTGCACGGCTTTGTGGGGGAGATCACCAACGTCAATGTGCAGCCCATTTTGGATGTGTTGGACATGGGCTACATCCCCGTTATCTCCACCATTGCCGTGGGCAAGGACGGCAATGCCTACAACATCAACGCGGATACTGCCGCGGCCCGCATCGCGGCAGAGCTGAAGGCGGAAAGCCTCATTTCCATGACCGACATCCGCGGCATTCTCCGCAGCCCGGGGGATGACGGCACCCTCATCCCCGTGGTGCAGGTCAGCGAGGCCCCGGCCCTGATCCGGGAGGGGATCATCTCCGGGGGCATGATCCCCAAGGTGGAATGTTGCATTGAGGCCATCCGCCGAGGGGTGAAAAAAGTGTTTATCCTGGACGGGCGGGTACCCCACGCTATTCTCATTGAATGTTTGACCGATGAAGGCGTCGGCACCATGTTCAGATAGGGTTTTCCCAGCGTATCAACCGGAAGGAGGCGCCTGCGTGGATCCCACTACCCAAGCCCTGGATGCCCAGTTCATCGCCCCCACCTATGCCCGCTTTGATGTGACTTTTGTGCGGGGCAAGGGCTGCCACCTGTTTGATCAGGCGGGCAAGCGTTATATTGACATGGGCAGCGGCATCGCCGTCAGCAGCCTGGGCCATGGGGATCATGCCTGGGAAAAGGCTGTTTGCCACCAGGTTAAAGCGCTTGCTCACGCCAGCAACCTATACTATACGTTGCCACAGGTGGAGCTGGCGCGGACCCTGTGTACCCGCAGCGGCATGAAAAAGGTTTTCTTCTGCAACTCTGGCGCGGAAGCGAACGAGGCCTTACTCAAGGCTGCCCGCAAGCATGCCGCCGACCGATATGGCGATGGCGTCCGCCCGGTGATCGTGACCCTACAGGGCAGTTTCCATGGCCGTACGTTGGCCACGCTGGCCGCCACCGGCCAGGAGGCGTTCCACCACAGCTTCGGCCCCTTTCCCCAGGGCTTCGTCCACGTGCCTCCAAACGACATTCCCGCCCTCGCCGCCGCCCTTAGCCGCCCGGACGTTTGCGCTTTGCTCATGGAGACCCTCCAGGGGGAAAGCGGGGTGCTTCCCCTGAGCCTAGCGTATATACAGGCCGCCAGGCGCCTCACCTGCGAAAAAAGCGTGCTGCTTTTGATCGACGAGGTACAGACCGGCAACGGCCGCACGGGCAAGCTATACGGCTACCAGCATTTTGACATTGTGCCCGATGGGTTTTCCACCGCCAAGGGTTTGGCGGGAGGCCTGCCCCTGGGGGCCTGCCTGCTGGGCGACGCCCTCCAGGATGCCCTGAGCCCCGGCAGCCACGGCTCCACCTTTGGGGGCAACCCGGTATGCGCGGCAGGCGCCAACGCGGTGCTGGCACAGCTTACGGATGACATGCTGGCGGAGGTAAGCCAAAAAGGCGCGTACATTCGCCGGGAGCTGGAACAAGCGCCGGGCGTCCAAAGCGTCACCGGAATGGGCCTGATGCTGGGTATCCAAACCCAAAAGAAGGCCAAGGACGTGGTTAACATGCTGCTGCAAAAGGGCGTGGTGGCCCTCACCGCCAAGGAAAAACTGCGCTTGCTGCCACCGCTCATGATTCCCTGGAAAGAGTTGCAAAAGGCGATATCCATTATCAAGGAGGTTGTTGCCCCATGAGTGAATCCATGAAACACCTACTAAAGCTGGGCGATTGGTCCGCCGAGCAGATCCTGTCCGTCCTGAACCTGGCCGACCAGCTGAAATACGAGCGTAAGCACGGCATCGCCCATCCGCTCTTGGAGGGCAAAACATTGGGCATGATTTTCCAAAAAGCCAGCACCCGTACCCGGGTGAGCTTTGAGGTGGGTATGACCCAGCTGGGGGGCAACGCGTTGTTTCTCTCCAGCCGGGATTTGCAGATCGGCCGGGGCGAGCCCGTCCAGGACACCGCCCGGGTGTTGTCCCGCTATTTGGACGGGATCATGATTCGCACCTTTGCGCAGCAGGAGGTGGAGGACCTGGCCAAATACGGCAGTATCCCTATCATCAACGGCCTGACGGACTACGCCCATCCCTGCCAGATCCTGGCGGATTTGCTCACCATCCGGGAGCATAAAGGGAGCTTCAAAGGCTTGAAGATCTGCTTTGTGGGGGATGGCAACAATGTGGCCAACTCCGTGATTGCCGGATGCATCAAGATGGGCATGGAAGTGACCATTGCTTGCCCGGATGCACATCAACCCGATGCCGCCCTGATGGCCTGGGCGGGGAAGAACGGAGCCTTCTGCCGCTCTGCCGACGCCCCCGCCATGGTGAAGAACGCGGACGTGGTGTACACGGACGTATGGGCCAGCATGGGCCAGGAGGATGAGGCCGCCCAGCGCCTGCGGGATTTCGCGCCCTTCCAGGTAAACGACGCGCTGATGGCTCATGCCAAGCCAAGCGCCATGGTGCTCCATTGCCTGCCCGCGCACCGGGGGGAGGAGATCACCGAGGCGGTGCTGGAAGCCCACGCGGGCGAGATCTTCGATCAGGCTGAAAACCGCCTCCACGCGCAAAAAGCCGTGCTTGTGAAGCTGATGAAATAAAAGGGGATAGGGGTTGATGGGCAAGACACATCAACCCGCCCGCGAATCCCAAAAGGAGACGATGATGCCAAATCAGATCCCAAACCCCACCCTAGCCCAGCTCCACGCCCGCAAAAGCATGCGGGTGTACGACGCGGCCCGCCCCGTGACCCCCGCGCAGAAGCGGCAGCTTCTGGAGGCTGCCCTGGCTGCCCCCACCGCAGGCTGCATGTGCCTTTATACCATTTTAGACATCACCGATCAGGCGTTCAAGGATCGCCTGGCGGTGCTGTGTGATCACCAACCCTTCATTGCCACGGCTCCGGTGGTGCTGCTCTTCCTGGCGGACTGGCAGCGCTGGTACGATAGCTTTGCGGCCGCCATGCCGGGCAAAGAGATTCGTACCCCGGCGGAGGGAGACCTGCTGCTATCGGCGGCGGATGCCTTGATTGCGGCGCAAAACGTGGTGGTGGCGGCGGACGCGCTGGGCCTGGGCTCCTGCTACATCGGCGATATTTTGGAAAATGGCGAGGAAGTGGCAGCGCTGCTTCACATTCCTCGCTTTGCCATGCCCGTGGCTATGCTGTGCATCGGCGTGCCTACCGCCCAGCAGCTGGCCCGCCCCAAGCCGCCCCGCTTTGGCCTTTCGTACCTGGTGCATGAAAACGGGTACCAGTTGGCCGACCCGGCAACCCTGATCGCCATGCATGATGGCCGCACGCCGGGAAGCCCCGCGTTTCCCGATGCGGTAAACGCCATGGAGCAGCGCAAGTGGAGCAGCCCGTTCATGGCGGAGATGAACCGCTCTGTCAAAGCTTGGATCGCCCGCTGGGTGGAAAACGGCTCATAACGACAGTTGGGACAGAGCCGCCTTTTCTTGTTCCTCCCGGCGGGGGTTTCATAGCTTCGCCCCTATGCCCTTTTGCCGAAAATTACAAATATGAACGTACTGTTAAAAACGTCCCATGGTTTGTTTTGGGACGGTTTTCCCTTTACAAACAATGTTAGTCGATTTATAATCACTCCATCACACTCCCATTGGTAGGTCCTGCCCTGCGCACATTTGGCCCGCCAAAGAAAGGATACCCAACATGTCCCAGACCCAGCAACCCGCCCCTAAAAAAAAGAAGAGCCGGAAAAAGTGGCCATGGTTGATACTCGTTGTCATCGTTGCGATCATCGTGTGGTTTGTGATCTCTGTAAACCAGCAGGTGCAAAACCTGTATGCAAGCGATGTGGCCAAACTGCGGGATATTGCCACCTATTACAGTTTTTCCGGCAACCTGACCCCTGTGATGGATGAGGTGCAGACCGCCAAGGACGCCATCAAGGTGAAGGAGCTATACGTCAAGGAAGGCGATATTGTGCGGGAAAGCCAGCCGCTGCTGCGCGGAGCGGATGGCACGCGAGTGCTGGCGCAATACCAGGGTACGGTTGACGAGCTGTTTGTGGACCCGGAGGACCAGCTGCAACCCGGTGCGCAGATCGTACATATGATAGACTTTGACACGCTGGAAATTAGCGTGGATGTGGATGAGTATGACATCGGGGCGCTGGCCTTGGGCAAGCAAGGCGATGTGTACCTCAACGCCCTGGGGGAGACCGTCCAAGGAACGGTGAGCGAGATCGCCCGCAGCGCCACCACGGACGGCGGGGTGAGCTATTACGAAGTAAAGCTGCAAATAGACGCCACGGAGAACATCCGCTCCGGCATGAGTGTGGAAGTAAACGTGCTCAACAAGCAGGCTTTGGGCTGCGTTAGCCTTAGCATGAAAGCGCTGTCCTATGATGAATACAATAAACCCTATGTGCTGGTGAAAAACGCCGAAGGCCAAATGCAGGTGCAGTATGTGGAGACCGGCGTTTCCGACGGCCAGAACATCCAAATCACCAGCGGCCTTGCCGAGGGGCAAACCGTCTATTACATCAGCACGGATATGACCCGGTTTTTCATGATGGGCCAGGGCGGAGGAATGCGCCAGCAGCGCGATGATATGGAAACTGCCATCGGCAACCAGTGACGGGAGGACGATATGCAACAATCTGCAACAGACCGCCCGTTCTTTCACATGACGGACATCTGCAAGGCTTACTGGATGGGGGACGAGTGGCAGCCGGTGCTTAGAAACGTGAACCTAACCATCCAAAAAGGTGAATTTTTAAGTGTGCTGGGGCCCAGCGGCTCGGGCAAAAGTACCCTGATGAACATCGTTGGTTGCCTGGACACCCCAACCTCCGGTGAGTACATCCTGCATGGCCGCCGCATCGAGGAGCTAAACCCCAATGAGCTGGCCGCTATCCGCAACAAAGAGATCGGCTTTGTGTTTCAATCCTTCCAGTTGCTGCCCCGGCAGAACGCCCTGGCCAATGTGGAGCTGCCGCTGGTCTATTCGGGCATGTCTCCCGGCAAGCGCCGCCAGCGGGCGGAGCAAATGCTCTGCCGGGTAGGCCTGGAGGAAAAGCTCAATCACCGGCCTAACCAGCTTTCCGGCGGCCAGCAACAACGGGTGGCCATTGCCCGGGCCCTGGCCACAAACCCCACCATATTATTGGCGGACGAACCCACCGGCGCCCTGGACCAGACCACCGGCAGGCAGGTTATGGCTTTGTTCCGGGAGCTGAACCAGGAGGGTCACACCATCGTGATGATTACCCATGATACAAACATCGCCAAGAACGCCACCCGCATCGTGAAGATCCTCGACGGGGAACTCAGCGAGGGGGGGATTGAAGATGTTTAGAGAAAGCCTGCGCATGTCCATCAGCAACATTTTGGGCAACAAGATGCGCTCCTTCCTTACCGTTTTGGGCATCATCATCGGGGTCATGGCCATCATCGCCCTGATTACCGTCATGCAGAGCGCTCAAAACGAAATGACCACACAGTTTGAGAAACTAGGGACCGGTATGGTAACGGTATCGGTGTCCGGCACGCCGCTCAAACATGGCCTCTCCGAAACCGACGTCGCCGCCATTGGCAAGGCGGACAACGTGTCCGGCTCCTCCCCCAGCCTGTCCACCACGCTGTCCGTGGTGGCGGGTGGAGTCCTTCAGGAGGATGTGGACATCCAGGGCAAGGGTTTTGCGTACTTTCGGCGGGAGAGCGACGCGGTGGAACGGGGCCGTCCTCTGCTGCCGGCAGATCAGGAGCAGGTCAGCCGGGTCTGCATCATTGACCACAGCCTGGCCGAAGCGTTGTTTTCCGGGGAGGATCCCTTGGATCAGCAGCTTTTGGTGAACGGCATTCGTTTTACCATTGTAGGCCTGCTAGATGACGACGGCGATACCAACGTGATGGCGTCCTTTGCCGGCGGCGGGGACAATGGCAAGGTAGTCCTGCCCTATACCACCTATATGCGCTTGCTGAACCTGCGCGACATCACCTCCTTGGACGTCTATTTGACCGACGCGGACAAGACCGAGGACACGGTGGAAGCCCTGGAGGCCGTGCTAGATCGGGCCTTCAACTACAAGGATGACAGCTACCGGGTCATCAACATGGAAAGCCTGCTGGATGTGATGAACTCCTTTATGGATATTATGACCGGCTTGCTCACGGGCATTGCCAGCATCGCATTGCTGGTGGGCGGCATCGGCATCATGAACATGATGCTGGTGAGCGTTACGGAGCGTACCAGCGAGATCGGCCTGCGCAAGGCCCTGGGTGCGCGCCCCAGCAGCATTCAGATCCAGTTCCTGTTCGAAAGCATGTTACTATCGCTGATCGGCGGGGCCATCGGCATGGTTTTGGGCGTGGGCATCAGCATGCTGCTGTCCTCGGCGATGGACATCACCTTTGTGCTGTCCCCCTCGGCCATTGCACTGGGGGTGGGTTTCTCCCTTGCGGTTGGTATCGTCTTTGGCTGGGCCCCGGCCCGCAAGGCCAGCAACCTCAACCCCATCGACGCGTTGCGCAGCAACTAATCATAAGGAGGGTACCCATATGAAGAAGCCTCTTTCCGGCCTGCTGGCCTTCATCCTTTGCCTGGCCCTGCCGGCCGCTGTCCTGGCGGAAAACGCCGCTGCCGATCTGCTGATCAGCGCCCAGGTGGTGGCCCCCTACTCCGTCGCGCTGAAAGCCCCTGCCAGCGGCCCGCTTGCCCCCTTCGTCCTGCGGGCCGGGGATGCGGTTACCGCCGGAAGCACCCTGTTTTCCGTGGAACCCAAGGCGGTCTATGCGGAAGCAGAGGGCACTGTGGCTGCTGTTTTTGGCCGGCCTGGAGATAGCGCCGACGGCGTTGTGAATCGCTATAGCTCCATCGTCACCATTGACCACCTGCAGCGCTATGAACTGAAAGCGGACACCCGCACCGGCTATAACTCTGTGGCCAATCGCAACCTATACGTAGGCCGCAAGGTGTATCTGCGTTCCATCAACTGCAAGCACTTTGCGGACGGCCTCATTACCGCCGCGGACGGCTACAAGTTTACCGTGGCCGTCATTGGCGGTGATCTGGTTTACACCGAGGATGTGAACATTTACCGGGAGCCGGACTATGACGACAAGGTGAAAATGGCCCGCACGGATTTAAGCGTGGTGCCTCCCGCCGTCACCACCGCCAGCGGCACGCTTCTTTCCGTAGATGTGGCCGTGGGCGATGCGGTGGCCGTGGGCGACCTGCTGTTCACCTATGTCCCTGACGTGCTGGACCCGGAGCGCCGCACCTGGCCGGACGCCACAAAGGTCATCGCCACGGAAGATTTGATCGTCGGCGACGTCCTGGTATCCCAGGGGGACAGCGTGCAAAAGGATCAGGCGCTGGCTACCGCCTATCCCGCCCGCGGCTTCCAGCTCATGGGCCAGGTGGAGGAAAGGGATGTGGGCTCTCTGGCCATCGGCGATACCTTTACCGTTCGCTTTGAAGAGCTGGGCCTTACGCCCATCGACGCCACCGTGGCCTCCATCTCCCCCCTGGGTACGGACGAGGACACCAGCAAGTTTACGGTATATTTTAACTTTGAGGCCCCTCCGGCTGTGATGCTGGGCATGCACGCCACGGTGGAGCGGTAATCAAAAACCCCGCGGATTTTTGAGCCAGCCTCGGGATGGCATGGCGTAAGTCCGGTGGCGGGATGCCGTCGGTTTTCATAGCGCTCCCCCGGCGTAGCCGGGGGAGCGCTATGGTTTGATAAGCCCGCTAGGGTCAGCCGGCCCTTTATTCTTGCGCCAACATCCATTCGATGAACAGCCCATATCCCATGGTGGGGTCGTTTACATACACATGGGTTACCGCGCCGATGAGCCGCCCATCCTGAATGATTGGGCTGCCGCTCATGCCCTGGACGATGCCGCCGGTTTTTTCCAACAATTCAGGGTCAACGACCTTTACCACCATGCTGCGTTGGTTGGGTTCGCTTTGGCGCGTCACCTCCACGATCTCCACCGCGTACTCCTTCATGCCCCTGGCGTCCACCGTGGATAGGATGGTGGCCGGGCCGGTGTGAACCGCATCCTTACGACCGATGGGCAGGCCGTCCGGGTACAGGGGATGGGTAGGTGTATTGCTTAGGGCGCCGTAGATGCCAAACTGGTTGTTGATCCCAATGTTTCCTAGCACACGGTTCTCCCGCAGGAAAGAGCCTTTCAACTCCCCTGGCACGCCCCGCTTGCCCTTGCGCACGTCCACCACGTCCGCCAGGAGGATTTCTCCCCGGCTAACGGTAAGAACTTGCTGGGTATCGCTATCGGTAATGGCGTGGCCCAGCGCCCCATAGGTTATGGCTGGAGCGGCGATCTGTCCCTTTTTGCGCACCTGGCCGTAAAAGGAAAGCGTGCCCACACCGGCAGTGCTGTCCCGTACCCAGGCGCCAATGCGGTACAGACCTGTCTGTTTGTCCTTCTTTGCGGAAAGCACCATCTCCATCAGGGCCTCCCCGCGCCGCACGGTGAGGGGCAGCGGCTTCTCGCCGAACGCTGTTACCCATTCCTGCAATGCTTGGGTACCGGCCAGGGTCTGCCCATTTACCTGGGTAATCAAATCCCCGGGTTTGAGCCCAGCCAGGCGCGCCGGGCTTTGTCCCTCCCCGCCGCTTAGATCGCTGGTGCCCACCACCAGCACCCCCGCGGTGTAGAGAGCCACCCCCACCGCTTGACCTCCGGGATAGAGCCATAGGTCGTCCTGAACATTGATCTCCACATCCCGCAGAGGCAGCAGCCCAAATAGATTGATGGTAGCGGTACTCTTCCCCTCATTGCCTGCCTTGAGCCGCAGGCCGCCCAGGGTCTCATCCATGGAACTGAGGGCCTGCACATCCCCCTGCTTTACCGTCAATGATAGGGGAAAACCGTTGCCAATATTTGCCTCCTGGCCCAGGGCCAGTGTGATTGTGGCGGGCAATTCCCGCAGCAACACCGCCGGTGGCGAGGCATAGCCCAGCAACACCAGCGCACTGAGCAATACCCCCAGGAATTTACCCATGCGCCCACTTCTGATCCGCCGGCTTTTTTGCTGCATATGCTGCGCCTCTTTCCCGTTTCAACGCCAATACTCTAGCCCAAGCGTTGACGAAAAAGGCATCCGCTATGTTGGAAAATGCTGCATAATTTGTTGTGTCAGGCCGGTTTGCTGCTGCTTGACACGGTTGTGGTCCCATGCTATACTTTATCTGTTTGAACATCAAACCATTTTTCTTTTCACTTGTTCATCTTGTTGCTTTGAACTTCATAAGGACACAAAGGAGGTTGTAGTGATGCGTTCTGCGCATGACACGTTGAATCAGGTGCTTGTCACCCTCTTCAATGACATCCTTCGCATTGAAGAGCGCACCTTAAGCGAGTCAGACCTCAGTATTCGTGAGGTCCATGTGATTGAAGCGGTCTGCGAGGCGGACGACCCTCGTATGACCATCCTGGCGGGACTTTTGCATGTGACCACCGGATCCCTTTCCGTCGCGGTTTCCACCCTGGAACGCAAGGGATATCTCCAACGGGAGCGCGCCCAGGATGACCGCCGGGTCACCTTCATCCGCCCTACGGAAAAAGCCTTGCGGGTCCAGGAGAAGCATAAGCAATTCCACCGGGATATGGTGGAGGAGGGCATGTCTCTGCTTAACGATTATGAATTGGGCGTTGTGGTCAAGGCCCTGGACCGTGTGGAACACTATTTTTTGCAAAAGGAGTTGGCAAATCCATGATTCAGATCGTCACCGATAGCATGAGCGACATTCGGCAGGAAGAAGCCCATCGGGAAAGCATTGTTGTTTTACCCCAACATGTACTCTTTGGGGAAATCGGTTTTCTCGATGGGGTGGATTTATCCGTTGACGCGTTTTACCAAAAGCTAGCCGCAGAAAAAATCCTCCCCAAGACCAGCCAGGTCACTCCGGAAGCCTTTGCGAAAGTTTTTGAGCTAGCCTTGCGCGATGGGGATCAGGTGATTTGCATCACCGGCAGCAGCAAGCTGTCCGGTACGTACCAAAGCGCCGTCATCGCCCGGGATATGCAGGCCGACGGTTCTTCCATTTTTGTAGTGGACTCATACAATGCCTCCCTGGGACAACAAATGTTGATCTGGGAAGCCGTGCGTCTGCGGGCTTTGGATACCCCGGCGGAGGAGATCGCCCAGCGTTTATCGGGCTTTGCGCCGCGCATCACAATGGTAGGCCAGGTGGACGACCTGAAACACCTGGTTATGGGCGGCAGATTATCGGCCACCACAGCCCGCATCGGAACCACGCTCAACCTGAAGCCTATGTTGCGGCTGGTACGCGGCAAGCTGGAGCAGGACGGCCTAACCCGGGGCAAGCGGCGTTCCATGGAGTGGTTTGCCCGGCAGCTTCAGGCGGAACCTCGGGATCCTCTCTATCCGGTTCATATCGCCTCTGCCAGGGCGCCCCAGGCGCTGGAAGCCTTGCGTGATTTTTTGGACAAAGCGGGCCTGTTGGGCGAGGATGTGCGCCAAGTGGACATGGGGCCGATCATCGGCACGCATACGGGGCAGGGCACGTTGGCCGTGGCATGGGTACGGGCTCAGGATTAACCCTCTCCATAGCCTGGCGATGATGTAAAATATGGCAAAAATATCCATTAAAGTACACGTATTTACATTGACAAGGTAGGTTTTTTTCCCTTACAATAGAATATCGTTCTCATCTGTAGTTCTCCAAACCGAAAATGCGCAAGAAAGGAAACCGTTATGTCGGGTATTTTGAGCCCATTGTCGCCGGTCGCAGAGGAGGAGGACCTTGGCGTTTTTGTTGAAGGAGTCCACCGTCCTGACCCTTTGGTGGCGCAGAGTGGCTTGTGGATCCACAGCGCAGGCAGCGCCATGCTGCTGCGAGACCACTATCAGCTAACCCCTGTTCCCCTGCATCAATGGCTTATTGTTGACGAGGGCAGCCTGGTCTTTCATTATAGCGATAGCGCCTATCCGCTGGCCGGCGGCGAGTGCATCGTGATTCCTCCTTTTGTCCAAGGTTGCTTCCTGGCGAATGCCAAGGACGCACGGCTGTTATGGCTAACCCTGGATGGTCCCTTGTCCGCGGTCTATTTGCGGCAGATGAATGCGCTGAGCCCGCTGCCGGCCCGGCAGGGCATGCTGCCCACCCAGGTGATGCTGGTGCGGCAGATCGTGCAGGTGTTGGTGCGGCATACCGGTACGGGCGATGCCAGCTATCAGCTGGCCCAGCTGCTCTGGGGCTTGATTGCCGCCCATAGCGGGCAAGCGGTGGCTACCTCCGTTACCCTGAGCCACGAAGTTTCCCGGGTAGTGGATGCGTTGCGTACCAACAAGTACAAGGATTCCTTTTCCCTGGCTGAGATGGCGGCCATCAGCCGCATGCCTGTGGAGACATTCCGAAAGCGTTTTTCAACCGAACTGAACATCCCGCCGCTGGGTTATTTGCAATTTCTCAAAATGGAACGCGCCAAAACGCTTCTGCGCAGCGGGGTGAACGTCAAGCAGACCGGCATGATGATCGGGATGCCGGACCCCTATCATTTCAGCAAGCAGTTCAAGCAAGTGGTGGGCCTCAGTCCCACGGCCTATTTGAAACATGTTGGCGGCGTGGACATCAGCTACGGGCTCCCCAGCGAAACAACAGCTCCATAAGGGGCTTGCACAAGCGCCTTTCCCTTGCTATACTATGCAGGCGGATTTTTGTTTGCCCGGCATGGCATACGCTTCACACGAAGGAGAGAGACCCATGAAAAAGATCGGTATTTTAACCAGTGGCGGCGACAGCCCTGGCATGAACGCAGCCGTGGTAAGCGTTGCGCGCTCCGCGGCCATGTATGGTATCCAGTTGATGGGTATCAAGCGTGGCTACAATGGCCTTTTGGGTCTCAGCGACGATCCCGAAGACGACATCACCTTGCTGGATTTGGAAACCGTGCTTGATATTGCCGATCAGCGTGGCACTTTTTTGCGCACGGCCCGATGCGATGACTTCAAAAAGCCCGAGGTGCAGAAGGACGCCGCCAACAACCTGCGCAAGATTGGCATAGACGCCCTGGTGGTCATTGGCGGCGATGGCAGTTTTCTGGGAGCCATGCGCCTGTGCGAGCTGGGTATTCCCTGTATGGGCATCCCTGGAACCATCGACAACGATCTGGGCTATACCGAGGCCACCTTGGGATACGATACGGCCGTCAACGTCTGCGTAGATGCGGTGCGCTCCGTGCGCGCCACCAGCCGAAGCCATGACCGGCCGGGCGTGGTGCAGGTGATGGGCCGTAACGCGGGGGACATTGCCATGCGCACGGCCATCGCCACCGGCGCGGAGATGGTCTTGGTGCCCGAGATGGACTGGGATGTGGATGTGGTGGCCGCCCGGCTGAACCGCTTGATTGCGGCAGGCAACACCCGGGCTACGTTGGTGATGGGCGAGCATTGCTGGCACAGAATGAAGACGTTTGACTGGCACAAGTTTCTAAATGAGCACGGCAAACAGGTCTATGAGGGAGAACCCATCACCGCCGAGCGGCTGGCCAGCATTTTAAAGCGAAAGTGCGGCGGCGTGGAAGTACGCGCTACGGTCATCGGTTACACCCAGCGGGGCGCCATTCCCACCGCTTATGATAGCGCCTTTGCTTTTGAAGCGGGCAATCTGGCTGTGCGGCTTCTCAACCGTGGTATCGTCAATCAGGCCATTGGCGTGCGCAATGGCCGGGTGTATAACCTGCCCTTTGAAGAGGCCTTGCGTATGAAAAAGCATTTTGACAAGGAACTGTACGAATTGGTCAACAAGCTATAACCAGTGACGATGTGGGTTTTTCAGTCATCAAATCCCCCCGGCTTTGCCGGGGGGATTTCATCCATTGGGAAAAGTCACAGCCTGCGGCTTTCCTCTAGCAGATCCTGCTCGTTTACCATAAACTCCAGCAGGGACAGGTTTTGCACCAGCAGTGTGCCCGCCTGAGCCACGGCCTGCACAAAATCCGGGTGGAACGCCGAAAGGCGGCCGTCCTGGGGCAGAGGGCAAAGGGCGAAGGACCGGGGGTCCACCTGAGGCGCGGCGGTGGGGAGGGCGCCTTCCTGAGCTAAGGTCACCTGGAGGCGTAAGGGGAAAAGCCGACAAGCCAGGGGGCGATGCTCTCGGGGGCAATGCCCCTGGCAAACCAGTCGCTTGCCACCCTTTTGTGCGCTGTCATCCCGAATCAAGCGAAAAGGGAAGCCGTCAATGGGCCGGCGATAGAACCAGTCCTCAAAGGGGAAGAGCAGCATGCCGTTCTCACCGGTGGTATCGGGCTGACAGCAAGCCGCCTGGCAGCGCTTGCCGCAGTCCGTGCCCAGGGGAGTGACGGTCTGCAGCAGGGTCCGGGCTGCGGATAGGGTCTTAACCGCGCTGGGGCGGGCGACAAGATCCATGACAATGCCCACGGAAATTCACCTCTTTTTGGGTTCTTCAGCCGTTGATTGGGCGTGGGGCGACGCATGGCGGGCGAAGTTGGCCTTTCAGGAACCGGCAGTTCTTCATAAACGGCGCCGGGATGGAATACTCTGCCCCAAAGGGGGCGCGACCATGAGCAGCTTTCTGCGGCATACCTGGGACCTGATTGTGAAGGGCGCAATGCTGGCGGCAGGGTTCCTGCGTGGGCTGAGCATCGGGGACAACCCGGCCATCGTGCTGCTGCTGGCCCTGATGGTAGCGGATTACCTTAGCGGACTGGTGGCGGCATTCCTGAAAAAAAGCCGCAAAAGCATTTCCGGCGGGCTATCCAGCCAGGCAGGGGCAAAAGGGTTGCTGAAAAAAGGCCTGATGCTGCTGGTGGTGCTGCTGGCGTATGCCTTGGACAGCTTTGTGGGCCAGGGCAACGCGATGTTCCAAAACGCTGTGACCTGGTTTTACATCAGCAATGAAGCGCTGTCTTTGCTGGAGAATCTGGCCCTGGCGGGAGTGCCCATTCCCAAGCGGCTGAAGGACGCTTTGGAGCGCCTGTCCCAGGAGGAGATGCCGGACGGGGAGATCAAACAGGAGGCCCAGGAAACAGCAGGCTTGCCGGAGGGGGAAACCCAAGACAAGTCTACGGAAAACGTCCTCCCCAAGGACGCGGAGCAGGAGGACGCCGTCCCCCCCAGCCAGGCCCCGGCGCCAACGCACTGGACGAACAAAGAAAATGGCGGAAATGGCTAAGGCGCGCCACGATCCTTGGGACATTCCGGCACCAGCCGCAGGGCAGGGACGGCATTAAGGCTCAAGGGCGCCAGCTCGCCACGGAGCAGACGGTAATAGGCCGCGCTGGCAATCATGGCGGCGTTATCTGTGCAGAGCCAAAGCGCGGGCATGCAAAGGGTGAAACCATGCTGCTGGGCCAGGGATTGCATCTGTGCCCGTAAACGGCGGTTGGCGCTGACCCCCCCCGCCAGGCACAGCGTGCCAAGGCCACTCTCGGCAAGGGCCAGGAGGGCTTTTTCACAGAGGCTGTCCACCACGGCTTTTTCAAAGGAGGCGGCCAAATCCGCAACAGGAAGCGCTTCGCCTTTTTGTTCCATTTTGTGGCAGGCATTGAGAAAGGCGGTTTTGAGGCCGGAAAAGCTGTAGTCGTACCGGCCTTGCGGATTGGGGCGAGGCAGGGGCAAAAACGAGTCGTTCCCGCTCTCCGCCAGCGCGCTGAGCAGCGGACCGCCGGGATAACGCAGGCCCAGCACTCGAGCCGCCTTGTCAAAAGCCTCGCCGGCGGCGTCATCCATGGTCTGGCCTAGCAAGGTATAGTCCGCATAATCGTTTACCCGCACCAGGTGGCTGTGTCCGCCGCTGACCACCAAGCATAAAAACGGCGGTGTAAGCCCAGGGTGGGTGATGTAATTGGCGCACACGTGGCCTTCGATGTGATTGACCGGTATGAGGGGCAGGCGTGCGGCGTAGCTGAGGCCCTTCATGCAGCTGACCCCCGTAAGCAGCGCTCCCACCAGCCCCGGGCCATAGGTCACCGCCAGGGCGTCAATGTCATGCAGGGTCATTTTTGCTTCCGCCAGCGCCTTGTCGATCACCCGATCACAGGCGTCCACATGGGCCCGGCTGGCAATCTCCGGCACCACGCCCCCGTAGAGGGCATGGGTAGCCACCTGGGAAAAAATGACGCTGGAACACACCGTCCGGCCATTTTCTACAATGGCCGCGGCGGTTTCATCGCAGCTGCTCTCCAGGGCGAGAATATGAATGGAAGCCTTGCTTCGCAGGGCTTCCATTTGACCTTGCATGTCATTGGCGGTGTTCATGTATCGCCTTTACCGGGAGGTCTTTCGCTTGGCGGAAGAAGCCTTGCGAGTGGTGGAAGTCTTTTTGCGGGTGGAGGAGGAGCGTTCCCGGCGACCGCTGGAAGAACGGGTGGCGGTCCGCTTGCCAAACAGCGAGGTAAGCAGCTTGGAAAGGGGAGCCAGAAGCAACGGCAGCACCAGTACCACCGCGGCCAGGATGGCGAAGGTCAGCGCCACGGGCTGCAGATATCCAGCGAACAGCTGCACGGGGAACAGCTGCATGATGGGCTCGGCTGCGTTAAAGATGCCATCGGGGATCAGCAGCTTGTGCACCGCGCCCCACAGGCCGTTAAAGTCTACCACGCCCCACAACAGCAGGCCTCCCACCAGCGCCAGCGGCACCAGCGCGCCTAGGTAGTAACCACCCAGGGAGAAACTGCTTTTTTTGCCGCCCTTGGTGCCGATCAGCGCACGGCCCAGCAGCACCACCACCACGCCCAGGCCCGCCAGCAGCACGGCCGTGGCGGAGCTGACCCAGCCCTTCACCGTAGCCATATGATCCTTAAAGGTCTGGGGGATGGGCATGATATGATCGCCCACAACGATGGTGGGCGCCCACTCCTGGGTATTGCCCTGGAGGTAGGCCAAGGTGCTGACCGCGAAGCTTTTGGCGGTGCCCTCATCCAGGCCCAGGGAGGCCAGATCCACATTTTGCTGGATACCATCGGTAAGCAGGCTTACCTTGGTAGCATTGTAGTATATCGACGCGCCCAGTGCCAGAGCCATCAGCAGGAAGGCTGCGATCAGACAGGTCCAAAAGGAATTGCGCTTTTTTTCCAGGTTGCTTTCGGTGAAGAGCTTGCTGGGGTCTACCTTGTCTTTCAAATCATCCACGATGTTTTCGGTGATGTCGCCTAAAATGTTGTCCGCCATGGGAGGTCCCTCCTTTTGCGCTATGAAAAAGCCAATGGGATCGCAAACAAGTTATGATTCCGTATTGTAGCAGAAAATGCCAGGTTTGTCACCAGCGGATGACGCCCAAAAGCGGCCCGTGGGCCGACAAGAAGGCTTAGAAATGGAACCGAAGCAGCCGGGAGAAGCAACACGCCCCTGCGGCTTCCTGGCTTTTTTTGGAATTGTGGTTGTAGTACCAGCAGCCGGATACCGGGGTGAGGCCCTGTTGCTCCACCATCTGGCGAAGCTGTCCCAAGATGGCGGTGGCCACGCCTTGCCTTCGGTATTCTTCGCAGACATACATGCCGATGCTGGCGATCTCGGGCAGGATCTGGCCTGTTTGCAGCACCCCAAAGCCCGCCACGTCGCCTTCCCGCTCCGCGATGTACAGCGTCAGCGGGGGAAAACCCTCTTGCGCGCGCTGGATATCCTCGTCTAAAAAGCCTTGGCAAAGGGCAAAGGTGGAGGTATCCGCCGGAAAGGAGGCCTTGCGCAGCTGGATGGGCCGGGCGGCGTCCTGTTGCTTTGCCGCGGGGGCAGGTCCATACCTGGCAAAATATCCTTGCTTTTCCAAACGGGAAAAATCGTCCAGGCAGTGGCACAGAAAGAACTCATCCCCGCTGGCCACCTGCGCCATGCTCACGTTTTCGTATCGCTTGGCGCGCGCAAACAACGCCTGGGACAGGGCGTCATAGCCTGGGTTCACATGAAAGAGCGTTAGCATCGTGCCGCCGTGAACGGCAAAATATCCCATGGGTTGGCCTGCGTCCAGCATCTGGTAGCAGTGGCTGGCAAGCACATGGTCTTCCCAGTAAGACTCCACCAGCACCTGTTTTTGCCGCAGCCGGGCAGCCACTGCAGGCTGGATGGCGGCAAAAGCACAGGGGGTAAAAAGAATGACGGAAGGGTTTTTGGCCATAGGGCACCTCGCTGAAGGGGGCGGACAGCCCCCTGAATGTTGGGAAAAGGCCGCGTGCGACAAAGCCGGGGGAACGGCACGCCAAAAAGAAGATCCCTTTGGTTCCAGACATAGAGCTTGCTATTGCATTTTCAAATAGGTGGTGATGAAGCCGTCGATATGGCCATCCATCACGTCGTCCACATTGCCCATCTCATAACCGGTGCGATGGTCTTTCACCATGGTGTAGGGCTGGAACACATAGCTTCGGATCTGGCTGCCCCACTCGATTTTCTTCATTTCGCCCTTGATGCCGGCCATCTGCTCCTCCTTTTCCCGTTCATGGAGCTCCAGAAGGCGGCTCTTGAGGATGCGCAGGCACATTTCCCGGTTTTGGATCTGGCTGCGCTCGTTCTGGCACTGGGCCACGATGCCTGTGGGAAGGTGCGTCATGCGCACGGCGCTGTCCGTGCGGTTGACGTGCTGGCCACCGGCGCCGCCGGCCCGGTAGGTGTCGATGCGCACCTCTTCCATATTCACCTCAAACTCGCCGTCATTTTGCATGATGGGGCTGACATCCAGGGACGAAAAGGAGGTGTGACGGCGGGCGTTGCTATCAAAGGGCGAAATGCGCACCAGCCGATGCACGCCCTTTTCGCTGCGCAAAAAACCGTAGGCATGATCCCCTTCCACCTGAAAGGTGACGGATTTCACCCCGGCCTCGTCCCCGTCCAGATAATCCAACACGGTGACCTTGTAGTTATGGGTTTCGCAGTAGCGGGTGTACATGCGGTACAGCATGCTGGTCCAATCCTGGGCCTCGGTACCGCCCGCCCCCGCGTGCAGGGACAGCACCGCGTCGCAATCATCATACTGGCCCCGCATCAGGGTTTCCAGCTCCAGGGCTTCCGCGTCGGCAGCCAAGGCAGAAAGATCCTGCTCGCACTCCGCAGCCATGGCGCTGTCCATTTCTTCGGCCAGAAGCGAGAGCATGGCTTCCACATCGTCCGCCCGGGATTGCAACCGGGCCACATGGTCAATTTTCCCTTCCAATGATGACACCCGCCGGTTTACGACGGTGGAACGCTCCAGGTTGGTCCAAAACTCCGGGGCGTTCATCTCTTCCTTTAACTCGGACAGCTCTTCCTTCATGCGGTCCAAGTTAAAGTGCATCCCCTGCCTTTGTGATGGTCTCGCGCAGACGCAGCAGGTCCTGCCGGAAGCGGTCTTGGTCGAACATCTGATTCACATCCTTGTTTTGGATTGGGGTTTGGGAGGGGCCACATTTGCCAAACATCGGGCTTATGTCCCCGCCCCGTGGCAATGCTTATACTTCTTGCCGCTGCCGCAAGGGCAGGGCTGATTGCGGCCCGGGGCTCCCGGCTGGGATTTATTCACCGGCGCGCCGCCTTTCTTGGCTTGCCCGTTGTCGTTTCCCTCCTGCAGGCCTGCCTGGACCTTGCTCAGATCCACCGCCTGACGGCGCTGCGGGGCGCGCTCCACCCGGCTCTGGTACAGCCGCCGGATGGTTTCCTCCCGGATGAAATGCACCATGTCGTTGAACATGTCATAGCTTTCCAGACGGTACTCCTGTACAGGATCCCGCTGGCCGTAGGCCCGAAGCCCTATGCCGTCTCGCAGGCTATCCATGTCGTCGATATGATCCATCCAGTGATGGTCGATGGCATTGAGGAGGATGACCCGCTCAAACTCGCGCATGTCCACGCCGATACCGGCAAGCTCCTGCTCCCGGGCGGCGTAGAAGGCCTCCGCGTCGGCGTAGAGAAGCTGGGTGAGCTGCTGGGGTTCCTCCATGTTCTGGGCATCCTTGGCGTGCTTTTGGATGTCACCCCGGCGCAAGCACAGGGCCTCCAAGTAGTCGGCGGCGTCCTCCAGGTTCCAGTCGAAGCTGCCCTCCCCGGTGAAGTTCCGCTCGGCACAGCTGTCGATCAAATTGTGTACCATGGAGATGATGTTTTCCCGGATGTCCTGGCCGGTGAGGATATCCTTACGCTGGCCGTAGATGAGCTCCCGCTGCTTGTTCATCACGTCGTCAAACTGCAAAACGGACTTGCGGATCTCGTAGTTGCGGCCTTCAATACGCCGCTGAGCGGCCTCGATTTGCTTGGTGAGCATGCCCGCCTCCAGGGGCTGATCGTCCCCCAGGCCCATGCGCTCGATCAGCGGCGCGATGCGCTCGCTGCCAAACAGCCGCATCACATCATCCTCCAGGGAGATGTAAAACTGAGTGCTGCCCGGATCTCCCTGGCGGCCTGCCCGGCCCCGAAGTTGGTTGTCGATGCGTCGGCTCTCGTGGCGTTCGGTACCAATGATGTGCAGTCCGCCCACGGCCATGACCCGGTCATGTTCCGCATCGGTTTCCTTCTTAAACTGGAGATAGAGGTCGTTGTATACCCGGCGGGCGTCCAGCACCGGCTGATCCACGTCCTCATTGTGGCCGGTGGCCGCCTCGATGACCTCGGGGTCGAAGTCTTGCTGGCGCATGGCCCGCCGGGCCAAAAAGTCCGGGTTGCCGCCCAACAGGATGTCCGTGCCGCGGCCAGCCATATTGGTGGCAATGGTCACAGCGCCCACGTGGCCCGCTTGGGCCACGATCTCCGCTTCCTTTTGGTGATTCTTGGCATTGAGCACCTCATGAGGAATGCCCTTTAGCTGAATGAGGTGGCTGAGCATCTCGCTGGTTTCCACGTTCACGGTACCCACCAGCAGCGGCTGGCCCGTTTGGTGGCGGGTTACAATCTCCTCCACCACGGCGGTAAACTTGCCCTTCCTGCCCTTGTAGACCACGTCATTCATGTCCGCGCGGATCATGGGCTTATTGGTGGGGATCTGCACCACGTCCAAGTTGTAGATCCCCTGGAACTCGTCCTCCTCGGTCTTGGCCGTACCGGTCATGCCGCTGATTTTGGCATACATGCGAAAGTAATTCTGGAACGTGATGGTGGCCAGGGTCTTGCTCTCCCGTTCCACCTTCACGTGCTCCTTGGCCTCAATGGCCTGATGCAGGCCGTCGCTATACCGGCGGCCTACCATCAGACGGCCTGTGAACTCATCCACGATAACAACCTCGCCGTTTTGCACCACGTAGTCCACATCCCGCTTCATCAGGGCATGAGCTTTGAGTGCCTGCAAAATATGGTGGTACAGCTCATTGTTCTCGATATCGGCGATGTTATCCACCTTGAAGAAGGTCTGAGCCTTGCTGATGCCGCTATCGGTGAGGCTGACGGCTTTCTCCTTCTCCGCGATGGTGAAATCGGCTTCATTGTGTAAGCGGCTGACAAACTGGTTGGCCCGCTCGTACATGTCTGTGGATTTTTCCCCCTGGCCGCTGATGATCAGCGGGGTGCGGGCTTCGTCGATGAGGATGCTGTCCACCTCGTCCACGATGGCGTACACATGCCCCCGCTGCACCATATCCTTGCCGTAGATCACCATATTGTCCCGCAGGTAGTCAAAGCCCATCTCGTTGTTGGTGCCGTAGGTGATATCGCAAGCATAGGCCTCCCGGCGCTGGGCATTGTCCAGATCGTGGACGATCAGCCCTACGCTCAGCCCCAAGAATTTGTAGATCTTGCCCATCCACTCGCTGTCGCGCTTGGCCAGGTAGTCGTTCACGGTAACGATGTGCACCCCCGCGCCGGTAAGCGCGTTGAGGTACGCGGGCAGCGTTGCCACCAGCGTTTTGCCTTCGCCGGTCTTCATCTCCGCGATGCGGCCCTGGTGCAGGCAAATGCCGCCCAAAATTTGCACCGGATAGGGGCGCAGGCCCACCGCGCGATCCGCGGCCTCCCGGCAGGCGGCAAAGGCGTCGGGCAAGACGTCCTCCAGGGTTTCACCGCCCTGGAGGCGGGCTTTCAGCTCCGGGGTTACGGCGCGCAGCTGCGCATCGGAAAAGGCCTTGTACGCATCTTCCTTGGCCAGGACCAAATCCGCGATCTTTTGAAGCCGCTTGATCTCGGTATCATTGCTTTGCCCAAATATTTTTTTGACTATCTCCATCATGGCCAATGCGCGTCGTCTCCTTCATTTGGAATCCGCCGTCCGAAAAACGCCACCGGCGAACATTACCTTTTATTATACCACGAGGGGGCGGGGCACGCAAGGATGCGGCCGCGGGTTTCCCTAAGGCTTCCGCTTGTTTCGGCAAGGGGAATGCGCTATAATGCAGCTATCCGAGTTTCTGGAAGAGAACCAAAGAGCCAAGCAGGAAAGGTTGGTGCACCCATGAGCAACCACAATCCCGTTCGCTGGGGCATTTTGGGCTATGCCCGTATCGCAAGGGAGAAACTGATCCCCGCCATCCAGGAGGCGCCCAGCGCCACCCTTTACGCCATTGCCTCCCGGGACATGAAAACAGCGCGGGACGCCGCCCAGGCACATGGCTTTGCCAAGGCCTATGACGACTACCAAAAGCTGCTGGACGACCCGGATGTGGACGCGGTGTACATCCCCCTGCCCAACGGCCTGCACAAGGAATGGACCGTCAAGGCCGCCGCCGCCGGCAAGCATGTGCTCTGCGAAAAGCCCATGGCCCTCACGGCCGCCGATTGTCAGGAGATGGCCGACGCCTGTGAGAAGCATGGGGTAACGCTGATGGAAGCCTTTATGTATCGCTTTACCACCCGCACCCGGAAGATCCAGGAACTGCTGCAAAGGGATGTCCTTGGCCCGGTACGGCACGTTCATTCCAACTTCAGCTTTTTCCTGACCGGGGAGGGAGATGTGCGCCTGGATAAGGCGCTGGGCGGCGGAGCATTGTGGGATGTAGGGTGCTACCCGATCAATATGATTGGCATGGTCATGGGGGAAGCGCCGGTTTCCTTTAGCGCCCAGCGCCATGATGTGGGCGGCGTGGACATGGGCCTCAGCGCCGTGCTGAAATATAGGAATGGAGCGATCTGTACCGCCAGCGGCGCTTTTGATGCCTGCTCCGCCAGGGTCACGGAGATCACTGGAACAAAGGCCAGCTTGGTGATCCGAGACAGCTTTTTTGACAGCGACGCCCCCCTGTTGCTGGTGACGGATGACGCGGTGACAGAGATTCCTGTGGAAGCCTGTAAGCGTTATGTGCTTCAAGTGGAAGCCTTTGACGAGGCCATATTGCGGGGTGGGAAACCGCCGTTGGATATCCAGGAGACCATCCGCAACTGCGGGCTCATCGCTGAGATTTTGGAGGCGGTCCGGTAAGCGGGCTGGAAAGGTCGGCTTGTGAAAAAAAGTGGCTGAGCCACTTTTTTGAATGGATAGGCAAAGAGAGTTTGATAGGCGCCCTTTTGGTTATGGCTCTGGGGTATGCGGGACGGCCGCGGCGGGCTCATCCGTGGGTGGGTAGCGCAGATCCCGGAGGGTAAGCCGGTTTTCCGGAGGCTGGGCGTCCAGGGTAGCGGCAAAGGCCGAAAAACAGGGGGTCGCCTCCATGGGGCCGCCCTCCTTGGCCAACAGGATCACCGTGTCCAGGCGGGTATTTTCATAAAAGAAAGACAGGCACACCGCCCGAAACTGTGCCACCGCCCAGGCCAGATTCGCCAGGGCTTGCGGGTCCTCCCCTAGGGCGAGGGTATAACAAAGAGGCCCCACCCGCAACAGGGAGAGTATCTGGCTTTTCTCCGCCTGCGCCTCTTGGGCAAAAAGCTGCTGGAGCGCCAGATAGAGGGTCTGGAGGTTGTCTTCATTCAGCCGCCCGGCGTCTTCGGGTTGTAGGGTCAGATAGGCGGCGCGAAATAGCTGATCTTGAAAGGAGAAGGCGACTTCCACCAGCGGCCGGCCCAGAAAGGAGAGTCCCTCCAGGGTGGAGAGTACATAGCTGTCATCCATGCCGTCGGGGGAATCCGCCAGGAGCGGCTGCCGCCCCAGGGTTTTGGCCAGATGTGCCTCCAAGGCCCCGCGCTCCAGATCCCAGGGAACGTCCCAGACCAGGTACGACCCATCCGCCGGCGCGGGGGTGAAGCCAAAGCCCTCCATGGCACCAAAGCCCAGCTTCTCCGCTATGGCGGGGGAAGGGAGCGGCCATAACAGCGCGCACACCAAAAGCCATGCCACCCAAAGGGTTGGCATGAAGCGAGGACGCTTGCGGCTGCGGGCCATAAGATACCCTCCCAAGGCATTGTCACAAAGGATGTGAGCATCATATCATGGACGGAGACGGTGGGCAAGCGCAAAGACCTGAGCCGGGAAAGCCTTGCATTTTGCCGACATTTCGGGTATAGTTAACTACCTGTCCACTGATTTTGGACTGGATGTAGGCAAGGAGGAACCCCCGTAAATGACTGCTCCCAAAATACACCACTGGATGAAGCAAACGGTTTTGTTTTTGGTGAGCCAAACGGTAACGCTGTTTGGATCGTCGATCGTACAGTTTGCCATCAGCTGGTATATTACCCGGACCACCCAAAGCGGCGTCATGATTACGCTGGCAACCCTGTGCGGCTTTTTACCCCAGGCGGTGGTCTCCCTGTTTGCCGGGGTGTGGGCTGACCGCTATGACCGGAAAAAGATCATCATCTACGCGGATGCCGCTATCGCCGTCAGTACCGTAGCCCTGGCGCTGCTGTTCGCCGCAGGTTACCAAGAGATGTGGTTGCTGATGGTTATCTCCGCTGTGCGCTCTATAGGTGCCGGCCTCCAAATGCCGGCTGTGGGCGCTTTTTTGCCCGAGATCGTGCCCGCTGACAAGCTGATGCGCGTTAACGGCATCAACGCCAGCGTGCAGAGCGTGTTGTTTTTGCTCTCCCCTGCCGCCGCGGGCGCATTAAATGATATGCTGGGAATCGCCTCTGTATTCTGGGTGGACGTCATCACGGCCGTCGTGGGCATCGGCTTGCTGGTGTTGGTAGTCGCGCCTGCCCGGGAAAAACTCCCCGTCCAGCCCGGCCACCTTCTGTCGGATATGAAAAGCGGCTTTCGCTATATGGCCAAAACCCCCTGGCTGTGGCAGATGACCCTGTTTTACCTGGCCATCGCGCTGATGTTTGGCCCGGTGGTGTTCCTTACCCCCCTGATGGTGGTGCGCAGCTTCGGCCCCGAATCCTGGAGGCTGGTAACCCACGAAATTGTGTTTTCTGCGGGCAGTATCCTGGGCGGCGTAATGGTCAGCCTTTGGGGCGGATTTAAAAACAAAATGATCACCTTGATCGCCTCCTGCATTCTGTTTAGCGTCACCACCTTTTTGATGGGTTTTTCCAAGGACTTCCTGTTCTATCTGGCGGTGATGTTTCCCATGGGCATCTCCATGTCCTTTGAAAACACCGCGTCCAGCACCATCCTGCAAACCCGCACCCAGCCTGAGATGATGGGCCGCGTGTTTGGCATCACCTCCATTATCGGCTCCGCTGCCATGCCTTTGTCCATGGTGGTTTTTGGGCCCCTGGCGGACTGGGTGAGCGTGGAATGGCTGCTGATTGTTACTGGCGTGGCGATGATGCTGATCTCCCTGGTGGCGCTGCGAGCCAAGGCCATGATCGCCGCCGGAGAGCCGATTGTGCCTGAGGAGGCTCAGCCCTCGGAGGGGTAAGGGATAGAGGGCGCGGCTGCCGCCATTGACAGCCCCCGCTTTCTCTCCTATAATCAGGTTGGCTTTGTATCCTAGGCCATGCTACATAAAGGAGCTATCAACACCTATGAAATCTCTCCATTCTTCCCAATTGCGTTCCCTGTTCCTCCAGTTTTTTCAGGAGCGCGGCCACGCGGTGATCTCCAGCGCCAGCATCATCCCGGAAAACGACCCCACAGTGCTGTTTACCACCGCCGGCATGCATCCCCTGGTGCCCTTTTTGATGGGGGCCAAGCACCCGGCGGGCAACCGCCTGTGCGATGTGCAAAAATGCGTGCGCACCGGCGATATCGATGAGGTGGGCGACGCCAGCCACTTGACGTTCTTTGAGATGCTGGGCAACTGGTCCCTGGGGGATTATTTTAAGGAGCAAGCGATTCCCTGGAGCTGGGAGTTTCTCACCAGCCCGGAGTATCTGGGCATACCCAAGGAAAAGCTGGCCTTTTCTGTGTTTGCCGGGGATGAGGATTGCCCGCGGGATGAGGAAAGCGCCTCCCTGTGGAAAGGGGTAGGCGTGCCGGAAGATCGTATTTTCTACCTGCCCAAGGAAAACAACTGGTGGGGGCCCGCCGGGCTCACCGGCCCCTGCGGCCCGGACAGCGAGATGTTCATCATCACCGACAAGGAACCCTGCGGCCCGGATTGCTCCCCCGCCTGCTCTTGCGGACGGTACCTGGAAATCTGGAATGACGTGTTTATGCAATACAACAAGAGGCCGGACGGCACGTTTGAACCGCTCAGCCAACAGAACGTGGATACCGGCATGGGTTTGGAGCGCACCATCTGCGTGCTGAACGGCAAAAAGGGCGTGTACGAGACCGATCTGTTCGCCGATATTTTGGGCAAAATCGCCCAGCTGTCCGGCAAAACCTATGGCAGCAATGAGGCGACCACCAAGGCGTTTCGCATCGTGGCGGATCACATCCGCACCGCCACCTTTATCTTGGGGGATGACCGGGGCGTGGCTCCCTCCAACGTGGATCAGGGGTATGTGCTGCGCCGTTTGATTCGCCGTGCCGTGCGTTATGGCATGGGCCTGGGTTTGCCCGACGGCTTTACCGGCGAAATCGCGAAGGTCATCATAGCGCAGTACAAGGACGCCTATCCGGAGCTGACCCGCAATGCGCCTTTTGTGCTGGAGCAATTGGCCATGGAGGAAACCCGCTTTGCCAGGACATTGAAGCAGGGCAACCGGGAGTTTGAAAAGCTGGCTGCTCGCGTGGAAAACAAGACCATCGACGGGCAGAGCGCCTTCCACCTGTACGACACCTTTGGATTCCCTGTGGAGATGACGGTGGAGCTGGCCAAGGAGCAGGGCTTAACCGTGGATTTGCCAGGCTTTGAGGAATGCTTCAAGAAGCATCAGGCCACCTCTCAGGCTGGCGCGGAACAGCGCTTCAAGGGGGGCTTGGCCGACCATAGCGACCAGACCGCCAAGCTGCACACCGCCACCCACTTGATGCACGCCGCCCTGCGCCAGGTGCTGGGCCAGGAGGTGGCCCAAAAGGGCAGCAACATCACCGCCGAGCGCCTTCGCTTTGACTTCTCCTTTGGCCGGAAGATGACCCCGGAGGAGATCGCCGAAGTGGAAAGGCTGGTCAATCAGGCCATCGCCGCCAAGGCCGCCATCACCTGCCGGGAGATGACCGTGCCGCAAGCCAAAGAGGAGGGCGCCATCGGACTGTTTGAAAGCAAGTACGGCGAGATGGTGAAGGTGTATTCCATGGGCGATTTTTCCAAGGAGATTTGCGGCGGCCCTCATGCGGAGAACACGGGCGATTTGGGCAGCTTTACGATTCAAAAAGAGGAGAGCTCTTCCGCCGGAGTGCGCAGGATTAAGGCTGTGATTGGCGGATGAGCCCTTCCAGCCCGCTGTCTGCCGGTGCTGCCTGATGTGCCTATGATCCCACATCCTTTGCAGGATGACAAGCTTTCATGGAGTACGCTGGTCATCCACACCGTGAACCAATGGCGTGAGGAGGAGAAAGGATGAAAAGAACCATCTGCCGGTTGCTGCTGGCGGGACTGCTTTTGGGCAACTTGCCTGCGCTGCCTGCCATGGCGGCCGACGTCTATGACATCAAGGACGGCGTGCTGGTGAAGTTCAATGGCAACAAAACCGCCGATGTGCCTTCGGGCGTTACGGAGATCGGAGTTTCGGCCTTTGGCTGGTGCAAATTTTTGACCAAAGTGACATTGCCGCCCAGCGTGACCCGGATTGGCGCGGAAGCCTTTATCTGGTGTATGCGGGCGAAAACCATCCAGATCCCCGATACCGTCACCGTCATCGGCCCCAGCGCCTTTGCCCAATGCAAAAGCATGGAGGAGATCCGCCTGCCGGCCGGGATCACCACGGTGGAGACCATGTGCTTTATGATGTGCAGCTCCCTGCGGGAGATTGTCATTCCGGAGGGGGTCACCAGCATCGGCCCCATGGCCTTCTCCGGCGCCAAGAGCCTGACCACCGTCACTTTGCCCAGCACCCTTACCAGCATTGGATTTTCAGCCTTTGAGGGCTGTGAGAGTTTGCGGCAGATCCACTTGCCGGCCAGCCTAACCGAGATCGGCGCGGATGCCTTCAAGGGCGCGGGGGAGAAGGCGGGTAAGGATAAAAAGAAGCAACAGCCCTTGGTGTTCCTGGTGGAGGCGGGAAGCTACGCCCAAGTCTGGGCCCAGCAGCAGGGCGCGACGATAGCGCTGCCGGAGCCGCCCCAGCCGTAGAAATGCGCTGGAAAATGAAAAAGCAAAAACGCGGGTTACTCCCCCGCGTTTTTGCTTTTTCGTTTTATTGGGTAGGGATTTGCCTGGGACGCGGCGCGGGAGGGGAGGCGTTCCCCACCCGCTTCTATTACTTCCCCGCCCCGGCCTCGTCTTGGGTCACATGCCATTGCGCCCCATCCGTGGCCAAGCGGATCGTTCCCTGACGGGAGTACAGGGCGGGCAGGCCCCGATGCTCCAGCTGTCGGCCCATGGAGGGGGTGGTTGCCGGGTCGTTGGTGACGATGACCAGCGCTGGATCCACCGCGTCCACAAAGGCGGCTTGGAACAGGGTGAGGCCATGGTGGGGAGCCTTGACGATGTCGGCGGGCAACAGGTTGCCAGCGGCGTTGACCAGCGCTCTTTGAGCCGCGCCGGTGATGTCCGCGGTGAGCAGAAGGGAGCGAAGGCCATAGCGCAGGTGAAGCACCAGAGAGCTGGCATTCACATCCGTGGCGGAGGGCCAGCAAAGCACGCGGATCAGCGCGCTGCCCTGGGGCAACAGGTCCTCCCGGGCAAGGGGAACGGCCCCTTGGTTGTCAGCCGCGCCCCCCAGAGACAGCAGGTCACCGGAGGCCAACCGCGCATAGGGGACGCCCCGCCGTGCCAGCAGGGGAAACAACGGCAGGGCCAGGGGGTCGGTGGCGCTTGGAGGGAGGGAGCCGTAGGCATGAACGGCGCTGGCCCCATGCTTGATCAGCAGAATCTGCCCGCCCAGATGATCCTCATGCTGGTGGGTATACAGCAAGCTTCCCAGTTTGAGGGAGCCGTTCTCCCGCAACAAAAAGTCTTTCAGGGGTCGAATCTGATCCGGATAGCCGGCGTCCACAAGCAGCGTCTGGCCGCCCAATCGCAGGAAAATGGCGTCCCCCTGGCCCACATTGATAAAGAACACCTCCAGCAGCGGCGCATCGGGGGCAAAGGGGGAGGGGCCGCCCTGCTTGATGGCGTTTTCGCCCAGGGCCGGGAAGACCGCACAGAGGCAACAGAGCAAAAGGGCGCAAATCTTGGCGGATGTGGGTTTCATACATTCCTCCTGGAAGCGCAAAGCGGCGTAGATCGCCCTGCGCCGCTTTGAGAAAAACATAGAAGAGAGGCTGCCAGCGGTATTTCGGCCGTCTTACAGCTGATGCTTCAGCCGGTCCTTGACTTCCTCCCGCTTAGCGTTGTTAAAGCGGTTCAGGTTGCCCACCAGGTAGCCGGTAATGCGCCGGATCCGCTCAAAAGAGCGATCTTCCTCGGTGCGGCCACATTTGGGGCAGACATCCCCGATGATGCCGTTATACCCGCAGAGTGGATCCCGGTCGATGGGGTGATTGATGGAGCCATAGCCAATGCCCTGGTCGTGCATATAGCGCACCACTTTTTCAAAGGCGTCCAGGTTCTTGGAGGGGTCGCCGTCCATCTCGATGTAGCTGATGTGGCCGGCGTTGGTTAGCTCGTGATAGGGGGCCTCCAGGGCGATTTTTTCGAAAGCGTTGATGCTAAAATACACCGGGATATGGAAGGAGTTGGTGTAATAATCCCGGTCGGTAACGCCTTCAATTTCGCCGTACTTTGCCCGGTCGATCCTCACGAAACGCCCGGACAGCCCTTCCGCGGGGGTGGCCAGCAGCGTGAAGTTCAGCTTACGGCGCTGGCTGACCTCGTCACAGTACTTGCGCATGTAGCCGATAATCTCCAGGCCAAGGTTCTGGCTGGCCGGATCTTTGCCGTGATGGGAACCCCGCAGCGCTACCAGCGTCTCCGCCAGGCCGATGAAGCCGATGGACAGCGTGCCGTGCTTGAGCACTTCCCGGACGCTATCATTCCACTCCAGCTTCTCACTGTCGATCCATACGCCTTCGCCCATCAGGAAGGGGAAGTTGCGTACCTTTTTGTTGGAAATGATCTCCAGCCGTTCGTCCAGCTGTTCCACCACCAGATCCAGCGTGCGCTCCAGCTCCTCAAAGAACCACTGGAGGTCGCCCTTGGCCTTGATGGCGATGCGAGGCAGGTTGATGGAGGTGAAGGAAAGGTTGCCGCGGCGGGGGCAGACCTCCCGGCTGGGATCGTGTACGTTGCCGATGACCCGGGTTCGGCAACCCATGTAGGAGATCTCCGTCTCAGGATGGCCCTCTTTATAATACTTTTTGTTGAAGGGCGCATCCACAAAGCTGAAATTAGGGAACAGCCGCTTCGCGCTGGTGCGGATGGCCAGCCGGTATAAATCATAGTTGGGGTCGCCGGGGTTGAAGCTGACCCCTTCCTTGACCCGGAAGATTTGGATGGGGAAGATGGGCGTTTCGCCATTGCCCAAGCCCGCCTCTGTTGCCAGCAGCACATTGCGCATCACCATGCGGCCTTCGGGGGACGTGTCCATGCCGTAGTTGATGCTGGAGAACGGTACCTGCGCCCCTGCCCGGCTGTTCATGGTGTTCAGGTTATGCACCAGCGCCTCCATGGCCTGGAAGGTGGCTTTGTCCGTCTCCTTCTCCGCCTGCTCGCGCACAAAGTCCATCAGCCGGGTGATCGTCTCCTTGTCCGCCTTGGGCATCGCCTCTACCAGATGCTTGCGAAACGCTTTGTCATACTCGGCATCCGCGGCCAGGGTGGGAATCTTATGCAGCTCGTCCTCCAGCTTTTGGAGGATGCACATGGCCCTTTCCGGCGCGTCTTCCAGGCCGCCCAGCAACTCCAAAGCCCGGGCCAGGTTGTCCCGGTAGCGCTTGCGGAAGGTTTTGGCAACGCCCGGGGCCATGCCATAGTCAAAGCTCACAATGCTCTGGCCGCCGTGCTGATCGTTCTGGTTGGCTTGGATGGCAATGCAGGCCAACGCCGAGTAGCTGTAAATATCGTTGGGCTCCCGAAGGACCCCGTGGCCCGTGGAAAAGCCGCCATTAAACAGATGCAGCAGGTCGATCTGGCAGCAGGTGGTGGTCAAGGTATAAAAATCCAGGTCGTGGATGTGGATATCCCCTTCGTTGTGCGCCCGGGCATGACGTGGGTTGAGCACATACATTTCGTAAAACTGCTTGGCGCCCTCGCTGCCAAATTTTAGCATGCTGCCCATGGCGGTGTCGCCATTGATGTTTGCGTTTTCCCGCTTGATGTCGCTGTCGATGGCATCCTTATAAGCGATGTCCTCAAAAATGCGCATCAGGCGCGTGTTCATCTCCCGGATGCGGCTGCGCTCCGCCCGGTAGAGAATGTATGCCTTGGCAGAGCGTACAAAACCCTTTTCAATCAGCACCCGCTCCACGGTATCTTGGACTTGTTCCACCGAGGGGATGGAGGGGATGGCCGCATCATTTTCCACCTCAAGGAGCACCAAGGCAGTGAGCTCCTGGGCGGTTTCGGCGCTCTTTTGGCTACCGCTGGCCATAAAGCTCTTCTCGATGGCTTGTTCAATCTTGGCCCTATCAAAAGGCACAATGCGCCCGTCGCGCTTCTTGATGGATGTAATCATGGTAGTGGCTCCTTTACTCGCAGTGATTGATCATACTGGGGGCAAACCCAGGAAAAGAAGAGGCTAAAACCAGCGGCCGAAATCCCATCGTCCGCAAAAATCGAACAAGGGCATGCACTTTTCGAAGAGCAACAACAGTATATTGTGCTCATTTCAAAATGTCAATACTATATATAGTTGTGCCAAGGAATTTCAAAAAGGTCGAAAAGCAAGTAAATATGACGAAAATAAAAACTTTTTGACCAATTCTTGACAAGTTTTCCATATTATTAAATTTTTTGAAATCGATTTTGACGGAGTTTCCCACATTGTTTTGCGGTTTTTCACGCTTTTTCAATTGTTTTCACCACAAACCTTACACATATTTTCCACATTTTTGAAGTGGTTTTGGTTACTTGGATGTGGAAAGCATGCCAAAGCAGTTGTGACATCGGCATCTGCCGCAAGCCCTAGCTGACCCTTGACAAAAAAACCCACACCGCCTATGATAAAAATGATATTTTGACGGCTTTATGCTTACGGCACGCAGGAATCAACGCAATCTTCGCGCGCAAGGACGCGGTCGCCATCTCCTGATCGTTAACTGGAAGAGGCAAGGAGGAGTTTACCTATGAGGAACAAAGCGATACCGGCCCTGTGCATCGCGCTTTGTCTAGCGCTGACAGGCGTGGCCCAGGCGGATCTCTTTGATGACGTGCGCAATGCCCCCCGGGAGGAGGGCGGGGAAACTACCCGGCAATACATCGTAGGCGCTTATGCGGTATCGGTGCCTGCGCAATGGTTTCAGGCTGAAAATCCCGCGCCTCAAGCGCTGTCCTTTTTTCAGATGGAAGGGGTCCAGATGGCCTATGAGGTCCAGGTGACCGTGCAGACGATCAGCGTGGCGCGTAATGACCTGGGGGATGCGGAGCTGCTGGCAGTGGTGAAGCCCCTCCTGGGGCTGCCGGACGCAGTCATCGAGACCCTGGGAGAGCGGCCTGCTGTCCTGTATCAAGGGGAAGGCGCGGAGGGTTCCATCGCCTTGGTGGCTATGGTGGAGGGGCCCAATTTGATCGTGTTGACGGGCGAGATCACCCAGGGCGGGAACAAGCAAGACATGTTTCAGAGACTTCAGGAGGTGGGCGCCTCCTTGGTTTTGGCGGGGGAAGCCGGGCCGGATGCGGTATTTCCCCCAAAGCAGACGGCTACCCCACAGGAGGACGGACTGTGGCTGGTTACGCGGGATCCTTCCCTGCCCACCCCCCCGGATCAGCCTCCTTCTACCCCGGAGCCCAACGTGGAGCCAACCCCCGCCCCGCCGCAATAAAAGCAAAAGCACCTGTTTGCGGGCCTGTAAAGAAGGCCCGCTTTTTGGTTGCGATGGTTAAAACCCCACTTATGGAAGGAATTGGAGACAAATACGGCCGGATTTGTATGATCTGTGAAGAAAATGCACATAAAAAGAAAATTTACACTTGTTATTTTTTCTATACACGACTATAATGACAGTGGTTGCATACGGGTCTGTGGTTGTAAACCGATGCCAGACGCGGGCAAAACGGTCCACGTAAACCAAGCAAAGCCTTGGCGAGCATGGCGCGTTCTAGTGGTAAGTCCGACCGGGGAGGCAAATGCCCGGCAGTGGCCTAAGGCCAGGGCAGGGAATATCCCTTCGAGAGAGGGCGCGTAGGGCGCGTGGCGATGAGCAAACCCTCCTGTCGGCGAGTGTGGGGGCAAAGACCAGGTCAGCCGCATGCAATCGTTACAACGGCACTCATACGACATTGTACCACCAACTCAAGAAAGAAAACGGAGGAATCCCCAGTTATGTACGAAGACAAGACCCTGACCTGCCGCGATTGCGGCGCGGAGTTCGTGTTCACTGCTGGCGAGCAGGAGTTCTACGCTGAAAAAGGCTTCCAAAACGAACCCACCCGCTGCAAGGATTGCCGTGTGAGCCGCAAGGCTGCCCGTGCGTCCGCTCCCCGCGAGCAGTTCGAAACCACCTGTGCCGCTTGCGGCAAGGCCACCACAGTGCCCTTCATCCCCAAGAGCGACCGCCCCATCTACTGCAGCGAGTGCTTCGCGGAGCATAAGCAAGCGTAATAAGGCAAAATCAAGCGACGCAGCCCCCGCTGCGTCGCTTTTTTACTATCCCGCAAAAGCGGCCCCCCATCGGCCCTTCCGCCATTTTCCGCCGCTGGGATCAAGATTCTGAATCGGGTATCTCCTGGGCACAGCATCCTTCGTCGCAAAGGGGAGGCTATGTGCAAGGGGGCTTTCTTCCTCTTCAAAGCGGGGTACGGAAGGCAGGAGGCTGCCTCGTGCTCCCCTGTTGCGGCGGGAGGCGTTTTTTGCTACAATGAAAGCTACGGTTGCGCTAATTTTTGATGGATCAAAAGGAGGTCGCCGGTGATGAACGTGCTGCTGCTGAATGGAAGCCCCCACGAAAAGGGAGCCACGTACACGGCCCTGCGGGAAGTGGAAAAGACGTTGCAGGAAAACGGCATCCAAACGGAGGTCGTCCAGCTGGGCAAGGGCCCCATCCAGGGCTGTACCGCCTGCCTGGGCTGCCGAAAAAATGGCGGCATTTGTGTTTTCACCGATGCTGTCACCGCCCTAGCGGATAAGCTGGAGGCCGCCGATGGTTTCATCGTAGGTTCGCCGGTGTACTATGCCGGTATGAACGGTACCCTCAAGGCCGCGATGGACCGGTTGTTCTACCCGAAGGCTTCCCGCTTCAGGGGAAAGCCCGCTGCCGCCGTGGTCTGCGCCCGCCGGGGAGGATGCTTGAGCGCTTTTGACGACATCAATCGTTATTTCAGTGTCAACTGCATGCCCATCGTTACCTCCCAGTACTGGAACCAGGTACATGGCAACAGCGCGCAGGAGGTTGCCCAGGACGCCGAGGGCTTGCAGACCATGCGTACCTTGGGCATGAACATGGCCTGGCTGCTGCGATGCATCCAGGCGGGGAAAGAGGCGGGCATCCAACCCCCGACTTTTGAAAAAATATTGCGCACCAATTTCATCCGATAGGTTGGTAGAAAAGAGCGGGAATGAACAAACAGATCAAAATCGGGATGGTATTGCTGGCTTTTCTGATGGCTTGGGTTCTGTCCGCTGGGGCCGAAAATCAGCCTTCCGTTACCATTATTTCGGCGGATGGCCAAGTGAAGCAAGCCGCCCCCAGTTCCCTGGACAGCCTGGAGGAAACGGAGGATGTGGGGCAGGCCACAAACGCCGCTACCGCTGCCCAGCCTGACCCGGCGGTTCGCCAGGCCTTCATCGATCAGATTCTGGCCCTGGCCCAGGAGACCTTTGACAAGACTGGGGGCAAGCCCCAGCGGGCCCACTACAGCGGCGACATTTATGTATGCAAAAATTTTACGGTGTACCTGTTTCGGGAGACCTGTGACGGCTTTCGCATGGCGCAATTCCCCGACGTGCCTTTGGTGATCCCTGACAACCAGGTGAAGGCGGACTGCGCCCCCTATGTGTATGGCGTGGAGTGGAAAGACGTACCCGCCAGCCAGGGCAATCCCTTTGAGGCGGCGGCCACCTTCCGCTATGACCCAGACCTATCCAAGGCCGATAACATAGAGGCTGCCCGCGCTTTTTTGCGCCAGGTAAAGCGGGGGGATTATTTCCAGATGGCAGCCAAGTACTACTACGGCACCGGCGCCCACAGCATGATCTTCTGCCAGGACTATGATCCGGCCACAGACTCCGTCCATTGGACGGACAGCAACATGAAGGGCGAAAAGCGTAACGGCGAACGCTATGGCGTTGTGCAGTGGGATGCGGTGAAGGAGATCGACTGGTTTGTGGATGCCTTCTGCCGCAAGGGCTATGGCGCGACGATCTACCGTCTGCGGGAGGACATCATCCCGGCCTTTTGAATGATGCGGCAAGAGAGTGGGTTTTTTGTCAGCTGAGGCCTCGGCATGCGCCGGGGCCTCAGCTGAGCAAAAAAGGCGTCTTTACGGGTATTCCAGAGACGGGTTCAGGGCATGGCCCTGCTGGGGTACGGGGGGAAGCCTCTGGATAGGGTTTTTTCAACAAGCCCCATCTCGCCGCCAAACTACGTTTATCAACGGTCAAAGGCCCCGGCAAATGCCAGGGCCTTTGATGTGTGTAAGCCTTATGCGTCCGCGTTTACTTGGTCAGGGTGGGCCACTTGGACTTGGCGTAGTTGTATGCCTCGTTCATGGCATCCACGTGGCCTTGATCCACAGCGCCTCCCGTGTGGGTCTTGCTCCCCACAAAGTGGACGCACATCATACCGTAATAGTTGTTTTGGCTGAAGAAGTAGCTGTTGGTGCCGGCGAACGTGGCCCTGGCGAAGGCATCCGTGCCGTTGTAGCCATGAGGCCAGCCGTAGATACTCACGCAGTAGACTTTGCCGTTTACATTCAGCAGGGAGGGACGGCGGTCCCAGGCACTGCCCACGCCCGCGCCTTTGAAGTCAGGCCAGGTGCCGGTGCCCGCTTTGACGGCGGCCAGCTGGGAGGAGGAGGGCGGATTGCTGTTATAGGTCATGTTTACGATACTGCACATGGTTGCGGTGTCAGAGGTGCTGTAGGGTACGCAGTCCGCGTGGCTGCCGCCGGACCAGCGGTAGATGGTGTACACCTTGCCGGTGCGGGTATCCATCACCTTGGCGGAGGTATTCTTGGGGAACAGGCTGACGCCGTCACCGTCCCAAGAGGCTTTCTGGATGCTGTTAATGGTTCCAAAATCACTGGTGGTGATGGGGTTGGTGCCGGTGGTGGGAGAAATAATTCCTCCGTTGGCGTAGGCTGTCTTCGCCAGTGAGAACAACCGGGGCCAAGTGGCGGGGCCAATGCTGCCATCCACACCCAGGCCGTTATTGCGCTGGAAGTTACGCACTGCGCTGGCAGTGGCGGCGCCGTAGTTGCCATCCAGCGCCCCGGTGTAGAAGCCCAGAACATTAAGGGCCAACTGCGCCGCATGCACCCGGATATCCGCCACCAGGTTCAGCTCCATCTTCAGGGAAGCGGAGTAGGCGCTGGACCAGATGGTGCTGGTGAGGTAGGTGGTTAGCTGCGCGGAAGTGAGCACATAGGGTTTCACATCCGCATACACGGCGTTGAAGACCTTGCCGTTATAGTAGAGGCTACAATACTCCACGTTGTTGACGCTGTAGGTATCCGAGTTGACCAACTGCACGATGGCGCCCTGGGGAATCACGGCCGCGCCAGTGGAGGACTGCTCACTGCTGGTGAACACGTTCACACTCGCACCGAGCTGGGCGTAGACCTTTGTGGAAGAAGGCACGAGGCCGGAGGTGCCGGTGCCAGCAGTGGTGGCATCATAGTTCACGACGGCGCAGTCGCTACGGACCCAACCCGTAAGGCCGGTGGAGGTTTCAATATTATACCAGGTGTAACCTCCTGCGCTGGAGGGCGACCCCAACATTGGCACGATGGAACCCTTGGCCAGAACTGTGCCGGACTTGCTGCCGTTGGGCGAGGTACGCACCCGCGTGCCCTGGGCGGTGATGGTTACGGTGCCAGTTTGGGTTAGGTTGGCGGTGCCGGAGCTGCCAGAGGAGCTGCCGGAATTGCCGGTAAGGATGGTGACAAAGTCCCCCATCAACCAACCATTGACACCGCGGTAATTGACATAATACCAGGTGGAACCGCCTGCGCTGGTCTCATTGGTATAGGGGAGGGTGGTGTTGCGGGGCACCACGGCCAGCCGTGGCGCTTTCTTGGAAGCCGTCTTGCGGTGGTTGACGCTTACCGTGGTCTTGAGGGTACCGCTGCCAGTGGCGATGGAGGGATCCGGGGTCGTAGCGGTGCTGCCCGTGGCGCCGGATTTGGCCAGGGCGAACAAAAGCTGCTGGGTGATGGGGCCTGCTCTGCCGTCCACCTCCAGTTTATTGGCGGATTGGAAAGCTCTTACAGCCGATTCGGTGCTGTTGCCAAAGGTTCCGTCCAACGCGCCGCTATAGTAGCCCAGCTGCTTGAGCGCCGCTTGCAGCGCATGCACCCGCACGTCACCCACAAGGTTCAAGGCCTTGTTCATGGAGGGGAAGCTGCTGGAACCGTAGATTTGGGTGAAAAGAGCGCTCAGCGCGGTATCGGACATGATGCAACCGGAGATGTCCGAACCCTTTACATTGTACAGCTGATTATTATGATACAGGCGGTAGTACCTCTCGCCCGCTTCGGTGTAGTACTGGTTGGCCAGTAACTGCAGCACGCTGCCCTTGGGCGCCGTGACGCCGACGGTGGCGGCGGCGGTCTTGAAGAGGTTGGTGTCCTTGGAAAGGGTCACGTACACCTTGGGGTCGGAGGAAACGATGGAGTCCGGACCGCCGGAGGCGCTGCTGGAGCCGTCCAGGGTGGAGCGGGCGGCGGCAAACAGGGCCTTCAGGGTTGCGTCCCCAGCCGCGCCGTCCACCGTCAGGCCAGCCTGAGCCTGGAAGTTTTTTACCGCGGCGATGCTGGCGTTGCCAAAGCTGCCATCCAGATCGCCCTTGTACAGGCCAACCGTCTTCAGGGCTAGCTGCATCGCCTGTACGTCTATGTTGTTTTTCTGGTTTGTCAGGGTACCGAAGGTTCCGGTATAGGTCCAGACAGTGCCCTTGATGTAGTCATCCACCTTGGAGCCAATCAGCACGTCTTTGTAATAGTCTAGGCCTTGGCGCGTCTCCACGGGGGCGCCGGCATAATCAGGATGGATCTTGATGATGGGGTTGGAGCCGTTCATGTAATACTGGGTGGAGACCAGCTGATAATAGTCGCTACCGCTTTTGATGTAGGCCCTGGGCAAGGCGTCTTTAACGTCGGCCGCGCTCTTAACGAAGGAGAAGCCCGCCGAATCCATAACAGAACTGCCGTTGGATACGCCGCCCACGATGCCGGAGTACAGCGCTTGCAGGGTGGGTGTGTCGGCAGAACCGTTCACGGGGAGGCCTTGCTGCGCTTGGAAATTTTTCAGGGAACTCTGGGTGCCGCTACCGAAACTACCGTCTAAATCACCGCTGTATAAGCCCATTTCACTCAAAGCCAGCTGCATGGCATGGACATACAGGCTATGCTTGTTGCCCAGGGCAAGCGGGGCAGGGCTTGCTTCGGTCCAGATTTCCTTTTTAATGTGGGCAGCCACGGCCGTGTCGACCAGTGCCGTTTTGTAAATGCTTAAGCCCTCCAGGGCCGTGGTGCTATCAGAGCCCAGGTCATTGTAAACCGTGACCATGGGGTCGGTACCCTGCATGTAATACTGCGTGGAAACCAGCTGATAGTAGGTGCCGCCGGATTTGATGTAGGCCTTTGGCATAGCGGCCTTTACCGAGGATGGGCTCTTGACCATGGAAAAACCCGCCCCATCCATGGTGGGACTGCTGGCGGGGGCGCCGTTAAGAGCGTAGTCAAATAGTTTAGCGATGGTGGCTGAGCCGGCAACGCCATCTGCGGTGAGGCCGTATTCTGTCTGGAACGCTATCACGGCGTTTTTGGTATTGTTGCCAAAGCCACCGTCCGGGTCGCCGCTCAGATATCCAAGCTTGATCAACGCGGCCTGGATGGCATGCACATTGATGTTGCCCCGGGCATCGCTGGCGGAGTAGGATAAACCCGGCGGGTTCTTCCAGATGTCATCGATTTTGTCGGTCAACGCGCCATTGGACATAACATGCGTGTAGACATCCTCGGCAAGAACCCACCACTGGTGGCCGGCGCTATCGGAGGGGTTGTATACGCGCATGTAATATTTCTCACCGGTGCCGTCATCGTAGGGATAGTACAGCTTATTCACCAGCTGGACATAATCGTGAACCGTGTCGGTGCCGTTCGTGCTGGTGTTGGTTGCTGTGACGCCGCCGGGGGCGTAAATGTAGAATTTGGTGGGGGATGAAGCAGGCATGTTCGGGCTGGGCACGCTTGTCTTATTGATCCCCTCCGCGGCCAGTTGTTCCTCTGTGACTGCTGCAAATGCCACGGGCATCAGCGAAACCAATAGGCATAGCATCAACAGCACAGAGATGCCCCTGCGCAGCCAGCCCGTATGGATAAATAAATTCTGCTCCTTGGTTGTCATAGCCTTTGCCTCCATTTTGTCAAAAAGTGGTATTGCAGATGGGTATATTAAGATGCTTACGCATACTAAACGAAAGTATGGCGTTTTTATCATGCACATTATATTACAAAAATATTACAATGTCAATGCTTTTTTCTTAATTTTTACAAAGGGCCTCCAGGGTTTTGAAGAAAATGTAAGAAATACACTATGTTGGGTTGTTACGAAAATAAGACACAATATCTTGGATGAGGGCATCCACCCAGGAGGCCTGCGTGGTGACGCTGGCACAGAACCGCACCGCCTCCTGATTTCCCTCCATTTTCTGCCAGGGTGAAAAGACATAGCTCCGCCTCAAATGCTCCGCCAAGGCGATGGGCAAGATGGGGAAAACCTGGTTGGTGGCGGTATCCGCCAGAAGAGGGACGCCGTGGTCCACAAAGGTTTGCTTAATCCGCTGCGCAAAGGCGTTTGCCCGGGCGCAGGCTTGCACATAATACCCCTGAGACAGCAACGCCAGAAATTGCACCCCCAGCAGCCGGCCCTTGGCCAGCCGTCCGCCTCGCTGCTTCATGGCATAGCGAAAATCATGCTGCAATGCCGGGTTTGTGAGAAGGATGGCCTCCCCAAACAGCAACCCGGCTTTGGTGCCGCCGATGGTCAGCGCATCACAACAGCGGGCCAGAAAAGGCAAATCCACCTGAGGATCCGCTGCCAGGCCATACCCCAGCCGCGCCCCGTCCAAGAAAAGGGTAAGGCCGCTTTGCTTGCATACCGCCGACAACGCCACCAGCTCTGCGTGGGTGTACAACGTACCCATTTCCGTGGGGTGGCTGATGTACACCAGCGCGGGCTTTGCCATGTGCTCGTGGGTCACGTCCTCCCGGTGGGCCGCCAAAGCCGCTTCCACCTGGGCCGCCGTGATCTTGCCTTCCTGATGGGGCAGCGCCAGAACCTTGTGCCCCGTGGCCTCGATGGCCCCGGTTTCATGCACCGCGATGTGCCCCGTGTCCGCGCAGAGCACGCCCTCCCAGGGCCGCAGTGCCGCCGAGATCACCGTGAGGTTGGCTTGGGTGCCGCCCACCACAAAATGCACCGCCGCCTCCGGCGCCTGCGCAAGCTGCCGAACCAGCGCCGCCGCTTGGTCATAGAACGGGTCCTCGCCATAGCCCGTGGTCTGCTGGGCGTTGGTGTTCACCAGCGCCTCCAGCACCCGGGGATCCGCACCCTCCAGATAGTCACTCTCAAAATGCAGCATAGCAGCCTCCTGAATCCTTCGTTTCCATCGTTCATTCATCCTATCGCGTTTGTCCCATGCTGTCAATTGACATTTGCCCTACCCCGTTGTAAGATGAGCTTGGCGTAACCCTCAAAAGCCCCAAAAGGAGAGAAAAATCATGACCGTAACCAAGGAAATGTCCATTGGACAGGTGCTGGAAATGGATCGCGGCACAGCCAGTATCTTTATGGCCTTTGGCATGCACTGCCTGGGATGCCCTCACGCCACCGCCGAAAGCATCCAGGACGCTTGCGCCGCCCATGGCGCTGACCCCGAAACCCTTGTGGAAAAACTCAACGGATTTTTGGCTACGAAAGCCTAATTTTACAAGTTTTACCATGATCTGGGGCCCCAAAGCCATGGGGAGGAAGGTTTTCCACGGTCCAATGTGGAAAACGGGGAAACCATGGAAAACCTGCCCATGATGTGGAAAACGACCTGGAGGTGTCGCATGCAAATCAACTGCGCCCAGGAAGCCCTGTTCGTAGCCGCTGAAATGGAACGCCACGCCGTGCAGGTGTATGAACGCGCCCTGTGTTTGCTGCGGGAACAGCGCCGGGAAAAAGAGCCTCTCTTCCTGCGCATCCGCGAAACCCTGGCCGATGAGCGTCGTCACCTGCAACAGTTTGAAAGCCTTTATACCGGCTTGGACGGGCCCCTGGAAAGACAGCTCACCCTTTCGGCTATCGCCGATGGACTGCTTTTTGAAGGCGGGCTCATGGCCGCCGTGCGCCAGGGCCTCCTTCAGGATGTGCAAAGCATGATCCAGTTTGCAACCCAGGAAGAAGAACACGCCGCCGCCGGCTACCGCAGCTTTGCCAGCCAATGTGATGATCCCCAAGCCAAGGCCGCATTGGAGGGGATTGCCAAGGAAGAGGACAGGCATTTGGCGGAGTTGCGGGAGCAGAGGGGATGATGGGGGAGGCCCCCTCCCGCAAAGTCCACCAAAGGGACTGAACCCTTTGAGATACCGCTTTTGCTGCGCATTGCGCGTCAAAGGGGTTTTTTTCTTTGAAATCACATACACTTGTAGGCAAGGGATGGGAAGCTGGCATGAAGGAACGAAAAGAGCGCAAGAGGCTCAGCCCTCAACAACTGGCATTGGGCGGCTTATTGGCGGCCCTGATTTTGGTGGCGACGGCTTTGCTGAAGCTGCCGATCCCCATGGCCCAGGGCTATGTGCACCTGGGGGATGGGTTTATTTTGTTGGGCGCCGCCTTGATGGGCTGGGTAGCCGCGCCTGCCGCCGCCCTGGGCAGCCTGCTGGCAGACTTGCTGTTGGGTTATGTGGCATATGCCCTGCCCACCTTCCTCATCAAGGGCGGTATGGCAGCCATTGCCGTACTGGCCATGAGGCGTAAGGGCTTTTGGGGCAGGGCGGCTTTGCTGCTGGCAGCAGAGGCCGTTATGGTGGCCGGGTATTTTTTAGCGGAATGGCTGATGCTGGGCGTGGCCATGGCCTGGGCAAATGTGCCGGCGAATGCCGCGCAGGGAGCCAGCGGCGTGGTGATGGCCCTGGCATTGCTGCCTATGATGAACCGAGTCAAGCGGATACAATAGGAAAAAGGCAAGAAGAGATGCAAAGCGCCCAGACAGTGCTCTGGGCGCTTTGTGTGGACGGGAGAAAAAGATGAAGGGAACGCTCGCTGCTGCCGCAATGCGGTTCCAAGGGCTGATTTCCAAGGGATGAGTCCCTTTGATAGGCTAAGGCACAGCCCCTAACGCCCTTCTCCTCGCAGGAACCCCTCCACCTCAGGGAAGGTGGGGATAGAAGGTCCGGCGCCGGGGCGGGAAACAGCGATGGCGGCGGCGGCGGAGGCAATGCGCAGGGCTTGCTGGAGGGCGGTCAGGGTGACGAGGCTGCCCGATTCCAGTTGGGAGGCGAAGGCGGTGAGAAAGTAGCCGCAGAAGGTATCCCCGGCGGCGGTGGTATCCACAGCTTGCACAGGGAAGATGCCGTGGCGGGCAGTGTGGCCATTGGCCAGGCACAGTGCGCCATCCCCGCCTAACGTGAGGGCAAAGGCAGCCGCGGGGTATTGACGCGTCAGGGCGGCCAAGGTATCCTTTGGGTCCGTATCCAGGGGTAGGTCCGCCAGATGCGCCCCTTCCGCCTCGTTGAGCACGAACAAGTCTACCAAATCCAGGGGATAGGCCATCAGCGTGGAGTCCACCGGCGAGGGGTTGAAGGCGATCTTCATCCCGGCAGCCTTTGCCTTGTGAAAGGCATAGGCCACACAGGCGGTCTCGTTTTGGGTTAAAAGCCAATCTCCCTGGGCGCAAACCCCGATCGCCGCGTCCACCATGGATGGGGTGACCAGTGCATTGGCGCCACCGCTGACAATGATGCAGTTATGCCCCTGGGGATCCACCTGGATAATCGCGTGACCGCTAGGCGTGTCCAGACGGTGCAGGTGGGCGGTATCCGCCCCGGCTTGGGCCAGCAGTTCCGCCAGCGCATCCCCATCCGGGCCCGCGGCCCCCACATGAAGCACCTTCGCCCCCGCCCGGGCCAACGCCAGGCTTTGGTTGAGGCCCTTGCCGCCACAGAAAACCTCCATTTTGGGAGAAGAAAGGGTTTCCCCTTCCTGGACGAAATGGGGCACGGCATATACCCGGTCAATGTTCAGGGAACCCAGGTTGAGGATTTTCATGGGGCACCAGTCCTTTGCAAAAAAGTAAGCAAAAGCGTTGCTTCCACCACTTTCGCCGGAAAAGGGGCGTTTTCCTGCCGGGAAGGGGAAGGAAGCACCCGTGGGAAAGAAATGGACAAGGGTTGGAGTGTTGCCACCATGCCGGGAGGGAGGCGGTTAAGTTCCTTTTGTTTTTAACGATGCACAACAGCCCTCCGCAGGAGGGCTGTTGTGAAAGCACATAAAACGGCAGCGGTCTGTTATTGCTGGCTGAGGGTCTTGTAAATCGCGGATTCCTTCCAGAACAGATACAGCGCCATCATTTTCGAGGTGGAGTTGGCGGATAGGAGATACAGATAGGAATCGTCCTCATTTCGAACCACCAAGGTGCCGTCCTCGTTGGCAGACGCATTGGGCAAATCGCCAAACAGCTTTAGCACTACCTGCATCCCTTGGTTGACCTGGTCCAGTAAACCCATTTCTGGATGCACCGCCGCAATCATCGCCATGTATTGCGCGGAGATCTCCTTCATGGCGTCGGCATTGGTAAAGTCTATGTTCTCGCCCAGTTCCATGTCAACCTCGGCGACGCACTGGGTTGCCTCATCAATGAATACCGTGTACCGCATCAGAGGGCTTTCGCAGAGGTGCACCACGGAGCCATCCTCTAAAGTACCCGGAGTAAAGGTCAAGGGCCCGGAGAGGGCGGGAAGCTCGGCCGAGGTATAAAAGGTGGTGACCAATGAGTTGAGCGTCTGAACAAAGACGTCCATGGAGACGCCAGTGGGGGACTCAGCCAGGGACAGCGCAGGCAGAACCAGCAATAGGGAAAGAACCAGAGCGAGAATGCGTTTCATGGGGAATCCTCCTTCATAATTTGCATTTCGAGAGACATTGACAAGGGATTGCGCCGAGGGAACCGCCGTCAGAGAGAAACAGAGCGCGGAACTGTTGATACCAGGAAGATCAACACGCTGTCCTCTCAGACAGGGATGCAAAGGGTTTGCGTATGGGGGCACCTCCTTCTGGACGAAGGATATCGTCCGTATTTTGTGATTGCAGGATGAAGTATGAAAGTCTATCTGGATTGGGTCAATTGTCCCTTTGCACGTCTTCAATCAGGGCCAGTACCGCATCGGTGCCGTCCTGGATGGGATAAGCGGCGCAGGCGGCCTCCAGCTGGGCCCGCTGCGCCAATAGCGTCAATAGCGCCGCCGTAAGCGAGGACGCCGTGAGTTGCTCTTGGGGCAGCACCATGGCCAGCCCTTGCTTTTGGTAGCTTGCGGCATTTTGGATCTGATCGCCCCGGGAAGCCCCCAGGGGATAGGGCACCAGCAGCATGGGCTTATGCAGGGCGATCAGCTCACACAAGGTGTTGCTCCCCGCACGGCTGAGCACAATGTCCGCGGCGGCCAGGGCGTCTGGGAGCTCCGGCCCCAGAAATTCCACCTGGTAATACCCCTGGGTCCCAGCCAGGGCCGGATCCAGGTTGCCCTTGCCGCACAGGTGCAACACGTTCATGTGAGGCAACAGATGGGGCAAAGCCTGACGCAGGCAGCCATTCACGCTCTGAGCCCCCAGGCTGCCCCCGGTCATCAAAAGAACGGGTTTATCGCCGGTGAAGCCGGCCAATGCCAGCCCAGCCGCCCGGCTGCCCTGAAAGAGAGCCGGACGCAATGGCGTGCCTGTCATCACCGCCTTGGGGCCCAGCGCCATGGCACACTCCTGAAAGGTGGTGGCTACCTTGTTAGCAAAGTGCGCGCAGATGCGGTTCGCAAGGCCTGGCGTCAGATCACTTTCGTGGCAGACGATGGGCACCCTGCACAGCCAGGCCGCCACGACCACCGGAACGCTTACAAAGCCACCCTTGCTGAACAGCACATCCGGCTTGAGGGCGCGCATCAGACGCAGGCTTTGAAACGCTCCCCATAATACCCGAAAAGGATCTGTAAAGTTTTGGACGCTGAAATACCTGCGCAGCTTGCCGCCCTGCACCCCGTGATAGGTCACCCCCGGGCATTTGCCCTGGATCATCTCTCGCTCGATGCCTTGCAGGGTTCCGATATAGTGAATGTCATATCCGGCGGCTGTAAGCCTGGGGATAAGGCTGAGATGCGGGGTTACATGGCCCGCTGTGCCACCGCCGGTGAGCACGATGCGGCGAGGGGTTTCGATGGGTTCACGGTGGGTCATGAAGGGCTCCTTTGGTTCAAACTGGGGCCCAGCCCCTATAAAGAGTAGTATACCACAATGTTCCTGTTTTAGCACATCAAATCTTGATACCTTGCTTCCTCGCCCCATTTTCAGTATACTGTCTTTGGCGCATAGCGCCGAAAGGACGTGTAAGATTGAAATACGCGCTGGTTATTGGGGATGGCATGGCCGACGCGCCGTTGGAACAGCTGGCGGGGAAAACCCCGCTGGAGGCCCTGGCGCTGCCTGCTTTTGATCGGGTGGCCGGGTGCCTTTGCGGACGCGCCCTCACCGTGCCCCATGGTTTGGCTCCAGGCAGCGATACGGCCATCCTCAGTATCTTTGGCTATGATCCCCGCCATTTTTATACGGGCCGCAGCGCGTTGGAAGCTGCCGGCATGGGCGTGGACGTGCCTGCCGACAGCCTCAGCTTTCGGGTGAACCTGTGCAGCGTGCTGCCCGGCGATCATGGCGCGCTGACGATGCGCAGCCACAACGGCGGCGGCATCCGGGGTGAGGATGCCCGCAGGATCATGGATGACCTGCTGGCCTACCCCGCCTTGAACGCAAAATTGCGGGAGATCCAATTGCAGATCACCCCTACTGACAGCTTTCGGCATATCGGCGTGATGAAAAGCCCAGGGGGAGATATCGCCGGGGTGAAGCTTGCGGAGCCGCACAACATCCTGGGCCAGCCGATTGACGGCTTTTGGCCCCAGGGGGAGAAGGCTGTGGCCAAGGCCCTGGAGGACGTAATGCGCCTTAGCTATGACGTCTTGTGCGATCATCCCGTGAACCGGCAACGCCAGGCCGAGGGCCTGCTGCCCGCCAATATGGTATGGCCCTGGGGCCTGGCCACTGCCATGACCCTGCCCTCCTTCGCATCCAAGTATGGTCATGGTGGCAGCGTGATCAGCGCGGTGCCGCTGGTGTGGGGCATCGCCTCCCTGGCCGGGCTGAAGACCCCCCGGGTTCCCGGCGCCAACGGCGAGCTGGACACCAATTACGAAGGCAAGGCCGATGCTGCCGTGGATGCCTTGTTGGCGGGGGATGACTTTGTGGCCGTGCACGTGGAGGCCCCCGATGAGATGACCCACGCCGGGAACCTTGCCGCCAAGTTAGAGGCCATTCAAAACGTGGAAAGCCGGGTGGTGGCCCGGATGCTGGACAGGCTGAGCGGCAGCGGTCAGGAACACCGGTTGTTGTTGCTCAGCGATCATCTGACGTTAATGCGTACCCGCACCCACGACGGAAGCCCGGTGCCCTTTGCCCTTTATGACAGCCGCGCTGTTCGCAGAGCCGTTGATGCCGGGCAGCCCGCCCCCCTTCGCAAGTTTTGTGAGGCTGAAACCGCCGCCCAGCCCTTGCTGGCCGACGGCACGGACCTCATGCCCCTTCTTTTTGGGCAGGAACAATCATGGTAGGGCCTTTCCAGAAAAGGAGCGTTATGGAATGAAAACCATCCGGGATTTTCTTGACAAATACAGTTTTGGTATGCGCACCCGCAAGACCGCCCTGGCGGTGCTGATCTGCCTAGCGCTGGATTACATCATTAACCACCATAACCCTCTGAACGCGTGCATCGCGGCCATTTTGACCATGCAGGCCACCCAGCGGGAGTCTCTCAGCGTGGGCGGCCAGCGCTTGCTGGGCACCGCCCTGGGTGGCGCCATTGGCATCCTGATGCTGGCGCTGGCCACCCTCTTTCCTCAGGCCTGGCCTCAAACCGCCGTGCGAGGCGGCTTGGCTGCCGTCGGCCTGATGGTGAGCATCTCCCTATGCTGCATCCTGCGCAAGCCCGACGCCGCTGCCATTGCCGCCATTATGGTGCTGATCATTTCGTTGGAAAAAAACACGGACAACACCTTTTTATTGGCATTGACCCAGGTGGTGGAGACCGCCATGGGCGTGCTGGTAGCCATGGGGGTGAACCGCTTTGTGGCCCGGCCCAAAGAGGCTGTGAAAAAGAGCCTGCAGGAGAACACCCCCGCCGAAGACGTGTTTGTGGGGGAAAGGACAGCCAAGAAAGGGCAGGAGAAAAAAGGGGAAAGGCCGACCGAAGGCCCGCAAGAACTGGAAGGGAAAGAAAGAACGTGCTTGCTTTGCGGGGAAGAGCCCCAGGACATGGAGCAGCAGGAACAAGGAGCGCCAAAGCCGTCCCCCCAAAAGGCGCCGGGCGCCGGGGCGGGGAACCGGGCGAAAAACGCCAAACCAAGGCGAAAAAGCCGAAAAACCAGCAAGGCATAAATCCCTGGAAACCTCTTGCGTTTAGAAGAAAACTTTGTTATACTGATTAGGCCGATTTTGGGCTAAGCCCAAAAGGCGTGGGCTCGTAGCTCAGCTGGATAGAGTGTTTGACTACGAATCAAAAGGTCGTGGGTTCGAATCCCGCCGGGCTCACCAAAGGAAACCGCTTGAATCATAAGGTTCAGGCGGTTTTTTGATTGGGAGTTACCCTATAAGGCGATAATGTCACCCTTTTAACATCCTGTCAGTACCTTTATCTTACCCGTTTGCTTCTAATGTGATATAATTTGGACAAAATCTACTCCCCATACAATTTACAGAGGAGGAAATCTGTCATGAAAAAAATCCTTGTATTCCTTGTGTTTTGGTGTATATTCGCCTCTACGTTCTCTTTCGCCGAAAGCACCGCCCTCGCTCTGCCGGATGTCAGCGCCTTGTCTGTTGAACAACTCAAGGAGCTAAAGGAAAATATCAACGCAAGACTTGTTGATCTTGGCGAGCTTTACGACGATATCAAGAAAGGCGACCAAGGCGAGAATGTTCTGTTGTTACAAAAACGTCTAGCCGAACTCGATTATCTCACGGGCGAGCAAAGCGGAACTTGGGACAAGGATTCAATTGCCGCCATGAAGGAATACGAGAAAGTCACAGGCGAAAAAAAGCCAGATGGAAATGCCTCCGCTGCTGAACAGCAAGTCGTTTTTTCCAATGATGCCATGCCGAAGCCCACTCCGGCCCCGACCCCCACCCCCGATCCCCGTGCTTTGTATGGCAAATTTGATTTCAAGTCGGTTTCCCGAAATCCAGAAGATTATATAAGCGACAAGGTTAAGATTTCTGGTCGTGTCGTCCAGGTGATGGGCAGCCGTTCCGAAGGGTATATCGTTCGCTTGGCGACCAAGGGTAGGTATGACAATATTATTTACTGCGTAATTCTCGCCGAGAACGCCCCCAGTTATAATATTTTGGAAGACGATAAAATCACCATTTTTGCTGTTCTCGCCGGCGAACATACCTATGAAACCACAATGGGAGCGGAGATAACTTTGCCTCTTGTTCGTGTTGACTTCGTTGAATAGTCCTAAGGCAACACCGCACAACAGTCGGAAACGGCAGCGATAAAAAGGACAATGCAGAGAGTTGGACAAAAATACCGAATGATACCCTTTGAATCGCCGCCATGCGAAGCCTGACCTAAGCCGACAAGCCCAGCCTATCAGCCAAGATCAAGTTCGCAAGCGCGAACATCAAATGCAGTCGGATTCATCTGCAAGATGTTGGTTCCGTGCAAGTCCGTCCAGGCTGACGCGTCTGGGTTCCAATCCGTTGGGGCTGTCGTTTGCGCCGGTCGTGTAACGATTGCCGAAGTCGACCTTTAGCAGAGCTGCTATCAAGCCCTGCGGCGTCCATTGCGGATGCCTCGCGCTTCCAGCGCCTTATTTGCCTCTCGATTGTACGATGCTATATGAAATGGGCGTAGACATGAAAACCGCGCAAAAATGGATGGGGCATAGGGATGAAGGTATGACAAGGCGCACATATACTCACCTTTCAAAAGGTCGTGGGTTCGAATCCCGCCGGGCTCACCAAGGGAAAACCGCTTGCAGTAAGGATTGCAGGCGGTTTCTTTTTGCTTAACATCACAGGCTGTCACCTTTGACCCTCGTTTTGACCATTGGAGGAAAATTTGGCATCTACGCCCGCTTCCTGTAGCATTGCGCAATAGGAATGCCGCAAACCATGCGTACGTTTTTGAACAACGATACTGATCATATTTGCCCCATTGTGTACGCAATCCATATCATCGGGCGGAAATGGAAAATCCCAATTTTATGGAACCCTTAGGATGTTGAGCGGGCTATGGTTTTTTCGGCTTTGGCGGAGAAGCTGTATCCGTTAAAGCAAAGCAAGCATGCAGATTGTTGTGCATGCTTGCTCTTTTATTTTGGTTGCAATGGGATTATCCATCAGCTAAAGGCCTAATTGCGCCTCTGCACAGTGATACAACTCGTTTACTCCCGTGCACGCAGGTCTTTATACCCCTTGCCCCAAACCTCCATCGAGTCCACGATGGGGCGCAAGGTGTTGCCCAGCTCCGAGAGCTTGTACTCCACGCGGGGCGGCACCTGCGCATAAACAGTTCGGACCAGAAGCCCGTCATCCTCCATGGAGCGCAGATTGTCCGTCAGCACCTTCTGGCTGATGCCGGTCACGCTTTTGCGCAGCTCGCCAAATCGTTTTGTCCCGCCGAGCAAATCCCGCAAAATGAGCAGTTTCCACTTGTTCCCGATTAAGCCTACCGTCGTCGCCACCGGGCAGGCGGGCAGTTCATCCTTCGTCAGCATGAGCATTCCTCCAATGGTTACCAAAAGGTGCCTATATAATAAATTTGTGCCTACTTTACTTCCGGCTGTTTGAATATTAGTATAATACTGCAGGCGGGAAAAATCAAGCCTGACCAAACAATCGGAGGTCATTCACATGAAAAAGAACAATGGTGAGCTGGTAACACTGGGTAAGGGCGAGGTCAATGTCTACGACTTTGGCGGAGTGAAGCTTCACGCCTACAAGACGAACGATTTTCTCAGCGATGAGGTCTTTATTGCCCAAAAAGCCGGTAAGGCGGTTATTATCGAAAGCCCCGCTTTCATCGACAACTGCATGGAGCTTGCGCAGTACATCAGCGGCCTGGGCATACAAGTGGAGGGAAAGCTGATTGCCTACCACATGGCGGGCGGGACATTCCTGCCGGAGGTTCCGGTGTATGCCACGAAGAACGCCGACGAGTACGGCCATACAGGCGGCGGCAAGGCTCTCGTAGACAACTTTACAGGCGCGTTCGGCGATGCTTTTGACCATTCGCTGCACACGGTTACCAACATCATTGCCCAAGGCCCTGTGACCATCGCGGGGATCACCATGAACATTATCGGCACCCGCGAGGCGTTCGACATTGAGATTCCCGAAATCAAGGCGGTGTATACCCACATGCTGGGTCATGACTGCCACTCCATCGTTGCGGGCGCGGGGCACGCCGACGCCATCATAGGGCAGCTTAAAGGATACCTTCAAAAAGGCTACGATCTTGTGCTCACCTCGCACTACACGCCTGAAGATTTGAAGGACGTAGAGACTAAGATTGCGTATCTGGAAAACCTTAAGCGGATTGCCGCGAAATGCGCGTCGGCAGACGAGTTCAAAGCCGCTGTGCAAAAAGAATACGGCAACTATGACGGCGGCAACTATCTGGATATGACGGCGGGGTTTTTCTTCCCAGCCTGACAGATATGCAAACGGCGGACCCGGATATCCAATCCGGCTCCGCCGATCTTTATGCGGGAGCGATGATCATGAAACCCTTTGCAGAACGGCTGGAACAGGCAAAAGCGGCCATGAAAAGCGCCGCTGGCATCTTGCTTGGTGCGGGCGCGGGGCTTTCGGACGCGGCGGGCCTGACATACAGCGGCAAACGCTTTGAGGAACACTTTGCCGACTTTATCCCGCGATACGGCATGACCGATATGTACTCCTCTGCTTTTTATCCGTTTCAAACCGAGGAAGAACGCTGGGCATACTGGGCGCGGCATATTGCGGTCAACCGCTATGATACGCCAGCCACGGAGCTTTACAAAGCGTTATGCAGGCTGGTGTCGGATAAAGCGTATTTTGTCATCACCACCAATGTGGATCATCAGTTTGATAAAGCCGGATTCCCTGCTGGCAAGATTTTTGCTGTGCAGGGTGATTACGGCTATTTGCAATGCGCCCAAGGCTGCCATGACACCCTGTATGACAACGAGGCGCTTGTAGGGACGCTGCTTGCAAGCACGCAGGGCTGCAAAATCCCATCGGCGCTTGTGCCAAAGTGCCCTGTGTGCGGCGGAAAGATGGAAGTGAACTTGCGAAAAGATCACTACTTTGTGGAGGATGATCGCTGGCGCCTTGCCGCGGAGCGCTATGTAGCATTCGTGAAAGAATACGGCGGCGAGCGCATCGTCTTTTTAGAGCTTGGCGTGGGCTATAACACGCCGGGAATTATTCGCTTTCCCTTTGAGCAATTGACCTATGCAAATCCCAGCGCCACACTGATCCGTATGAACAGGGAGTACCCTCAAGGCGCTAGAGAAAACGCAAAGCGCACCATTTCGTTTGATGAGAATATGGCAGAGGTGATAAGCGCGTTATGAGTGAACAGATTAAACGGTTACGCGGGATGGTGGAGATGCTTTTAGGTGAACAGCCCCAATATCGAAACAGTGCGCTTGCAAATGATGAATCGGAGCTATTCGGGTTATATCGCAGCCTTGTCAATCTCCGCCCGCCTTTAGAGGCAAGCCGGACATATCTGGCTTTGGAAGACGCCTATTTGCAGACCGCGATATCAGAAAAGGGGATTACTGATACAAATGCTTTTCAGGATCAAATTGCCTGGTGGCAGGGCGACATTACAACGCTGAAAGCCGATGCCATCGTGAATGCCGCGAACCATGAGATGCTGGGGTGTTTTGAGCCCTGCCACAGCTGCGTTGACAACGCCATTCACACATACGCGGGCGTTCGGCTTCGTCTGGAGTGCGCTGACATCATGGCGCGACAGGGGCACCCGGAGCCCACAGGCAAAGCGAAGATCACAGCGGCGTACAACCTGCCCAGCAAGCACATCCTGCACACAGTCGGGCCAATCGTCACCGGGCCGCTGCGCGATGAGGACAGGCGACTGCTGGCAAGCTGTTACCGCTCCTGTTTAGCGTTGGCCGAGCGGCATGGACTTGAAAGCATCGCTTTTTGCTGCCTCTCCACCGGCGAATTTCACTTCCCAAACGTGGACGCGGCAGAGATCGCGGTCCAAACGGTGTCCAGTTATCTCAAATCCAGCAAACATCCAATGAAAGTGATTTTTACTGTTTTCACCGATAGGGATGAAAGCATATACAGAGAAAGGTTGGGATAACATCCGCAAAGCCGCGGAAGGGATCAAAAGTGACACTGTGTTGGGATCGGCGTCGGCTTCAATACGCCGGTGGCGGCCGCTATTCCCTGATACGGACACAGGGTGATGGTAGAAATATCGTGCAGGAAATAAGGAAAGCCATGCCTAGAGGAAGGTGTGGCTGTCTGTGCCTTTGATCTGCCGCTTTCGTCGGTCTCCGTTGGCCTCCATCTCACAGGCGTACCGATTTCCAGCGCTTGAGGGAACCGATGAAAACACCGGGAGCATACGGTCCATGGACGGTCTTTGCCTGGAGTTTCGGGCTCCCTTCCCATCAAACCCTTTCGGGAATCCCACTTCCGTGATATACTGGGGCCATCGAATGGGGCGGCCTGCATGGAAGGGTTCTTTACGGGCTGATCCTATGGGAACAAAGGAGCATCTCTATGCCAAGCAAAGAACGGATCCCCTTCGATCGATTTTTACAGGACGTCAGTCCCGCCAACCTTGACTTTGTGCTGGAATTGCACCGGATGCTGGAGGGCCTGGGGTATTCCCATCGCATTGAACAAGCCAAGAGCGGCCTTGTGGTCTCTTATGAAACCCCGAAAACCAAGAAGGTATTGCTGAACTACCTGTTCCGCAAAACGGGCCTGCTGATGCGCCTGTATGGGGACCATGTTCCGGCGTATGTGGAGGTGGTGCAGGCCTTGCCCCCAGCCATGGTGGAGGCCATCGGCGCACATCCGGACTGCAAGCGCCTGAAAAACCCGGCGGACTGCAATTCCCGCTGCCCCATGGGGTACGCCTTTGAGGCCCATGGGAAGCTCTTTCAAAAATGCCGATACCATTGCTTTTTGTTCCCCGTGGACGAAAGCACCAAGCCAAGCCTTACAACCATGGTGGAAAAAGAAACCGCCGCCAGAGCGGCGGCATAGCCAAAGGTGCGGTTTTCTAAGAAGCGTTCGGGGGATGCCTTCCGCGGAAGGCATCCCCCTCAATGTCATTTCAGCGCGTCAGGGTTCAAGCACGTCAAATCCTCCGCCACAAACAGGCCGTCTTTGCGAATCAGCTCGCCATCGAAGGAGATCTCGCCGCCGCCGTATTCCGGCGTCTGGATGCAGACCAGATCCCAGTGAATGGCGCTTTTGTTCCCGTTGGGGCAGGTGTCATAGCAGGCGCCGGGGGTGAAATGGAAGGAGCCCGCGATTTTCTCATCAAAAAGGGTATCCTTGATGGCCCGGGTGATGAAAGGGTTCACCCCCAGGGCAAATTCGCCCACGTAGCGGGCGCCGGGGTCTGTGTCAAAAATAGCGTTGGAGCGGGCCGTATCGCTGCTGGTGGCCTGCACGATCTTGCCGTTTTCAAAAACCAGACGGGTGTTTTCAAATACATTCCCCTGGTAGAGGCTGGGGGTATTGTAGGTAAGGGTGCCGTTAACGCTGTTCTTAACCGGGGCCGAGAACACCTCCCCATCGGGAATGTTCAGCTTGCCATCGCACTTGATGGCCGGCATCCCCTTGATGGAAAAAGTCAAATCCGTGCCCGGGCCTGTAATGTGTACCTGGTCCGTGCGCTCCATGCGGCTCACCAGCGCGTCCATGGCGTGGCTCATCTTGCTGTAGTCCAGATTACAGACGTCAAAATAATGGTTCTCAAAGGCTTCGGTGCTGGTCTCTGCCAGCTGCGCCATGGACGGCGTGGGATAGCGCAGCACCACCCAGCGGGTCTTTGGTACACGGATCTCGCTGTGCACCGGCTTGCCATAGTGCTGCATATAGAAAGCCATCTTCTCCGGGGGCACATCGGCGGTTTCATAGCTGTTCTCCCCGCCGCGAATGGCGATGTACGCGTCCATCTCGCGCATACGCTGGCCGTCCAGCTTGGCTTCCAAATCCCAGGTCTGGGCGGTGCCGCCCAGCAATAGCGCCCGCTGCACCGCGTTATCCCGCAGCACCACCAGGGGCTGCGCCCCTACGGCATAGGCTTCCTGGATCAACGCGGTTACAAACGCCGGCTCCACGCCAAAGTTTTCAATCAGCAGCCGCTCGCCCTTTTTGAGCTCGCAGGAGTACTGGATCAGCTGGCGGCTGAGTTGCTGGATTCTCGGGTCTTTCATGTCGGTCACTCCTTTTTTTGATCCATTGGTTGGCCCGCCTGGCCAAGGGCTGCTCCACCCCGAAGGTGGCCGCCATACCCACCACCACCGTAACGCATAGGCAAGCCACCGTATAAGCCCGCTGTAAATTTGGGTCGTCGTGGAGGGTGCTTGGGTACCAGAATTTTGCCATCAGCGCGGACAAAGGCTGGTGCCAGATATACATGTTAAACGAAATCAGCGCCAAGAAGCGCATCAATCGGTTGTCCAGCAGCTTTTGTAAAAAGCGCGGCATCAACGCCGCCCCCAGCATGGCCGCCAACATGCTTAGGGCAAAGGGCAGGCGGATCATCAGCTGGCTTAGGCGCAAAACCTCCACCCCTTGGACGCCTTGGGCGCTTTGCACCCTGAGCAGCGCCCCCACGGCATACAGCCCCGCCAGGAAGCAGACCGCTGCTAGGGCCTGGGATAGCTTGCCCTGGGGTTGTTGGGCCCATGCCTGCTGCCAGCGCACATAGAGCATCGCCCCCAGCATGCCCAGCGCATAGACATCCAAAAAACCCACCATCTGGTTAATCAGGATAGCGTTTTCCGGGATGGAGGTATAAACCACAAGCCGATAGCCAAGGCCAGCCAACGTCATGAGGAGCAGGGTAAGCGCAGGCTTTTTTTGCGCGGCCCGGGCCAGGAGGGGGAAGATCAGGTAAAACTGCATTTCCACCGCCACGGTCCATAGCGCCCCGTTCAGCGGCGTGTACAGGTAGGTCTCCCGCCAGAAATTGAAGGTAAAGGTCAGATGGGTAATGATGTCCGGCCCCAACCAGGTGTTGTCCGCGTACTTGCCCTGGGGCAGGGCCACGAAAAACAGGATGACCAGCACCGACAGCAGATAGGAGGGCAGGATGCGGCTGAGCCGGGCCCCGTAAAAACGCCCGATCCCTGGCGCGGGCGTCCCCTCGGCCACCTCCCGGGCATAGGGCAGGTACAGCAACAGCCCGCTTAGCAGCAGCATGCCATCCACCATCAGATACGCTGAGCGCGTGATGAAATCCACATTCAAAGGGACGCCAAATACCATAAAGGATTGAGACAACCAGCTCAGCTGCCAGATGTGATAGTTGCACACCAGCAGCACCATCAGCGCGCGAAACCCAAACAACACACCGATGGTTAGCCGTTGCGGCGCAGCCTTAGATGCTAAGGGCTGGGCTGGCGGTCTGCTCATGGGTTGGCTTGGGCGTGGCATTGTCTTCCTCCTGTACCAGCATCTCATCCAGGGGATTGGCGGGGGTGGCTGCCGGCTCGGGCGCCTCGGCGCTGATATGGGTGAACTTATACACCGTGCTGCCTTGCTCCGACCCTCGCAGGGTCATCCGCGTTTGGGTGATGCTGCTGATTTTATGGGTCAGGCTCAGCCTCTCCGGGCTGTCGCCGGTGAGCAGCGCATAGGCATCCACGTCATAATAGAGCTCCTGCCCCATCAGGTTACAGGTGCCGTCCGCCCGGAACACCGCCTGCTTGCCCGTGGCGGATTCCCAGGTGCCCAGCACCAGATAGATCCGGCGGGTTAGCTTGCTTTCGGCCACATCCCGGTAGCCGGGAACGCGCTGGTAATAGGGCAGCGCCTCAAAGGGCTTTCCTTCCCCATAGAGCAGGTTTGCATAGGCGTAACAGGCTTGGTTGTATAGATTTCGCAGATCCTTATACTCCTGTGGCGGACTTGCCAGGTCCAGGCCGTCCAGGCTCTCCACCACGACCCGATAATCCTTGCGCTGGAAGGCCTCCCGGGCGGCGGCGGCCGCCTCGCCGAAGGCCTGCTCATAGCACGCCGCCGCCTGCGCAGCCGCGTCCTGGAAGTCCCCCAGGGCCTCGAAGATACCCCCGGCCTTCACCGGCTCGCCCTTGCCGATCAGCTGCAACGCCAGTTGGTATTGGCTGGTGGCATAGCCGTCTTTGGCCTCTGGCACATCCCCCAAGGCCAGGTATAGCGCGCTGGCCCCTTCCAAATCACCGGCGTCCTGCTTGTTCTTGGCTTCCGCTAAGGTAATCTCCAGCAGCTGGGTCTGGGTTTCGTCCCCCTGGGGCAGAGTGGATAGCAGCTCCGCCGCCTTGCTCATGTCCCCTTGGGCTTTTTGCTGCATGGCCAGCTGGTAGACGGCCGTGGCTAGCTTTTCCGGCGCATCTTGATACTTGCCCAAAGCCGTAAAGGCTTCCGCCGCGGCCTGGTAATCCTGTTTCACCAAGGCGGCCTGCCCCGCCTGGTAGCGGGCTTGCCTGGCCAGGGTAACGCTGTCCAGATATTTTCCCGCGGCCTCATACAGCGTCGCGGCCTGGGCATATTCCCCCGCGCTCATGGCCTGGCCGGCCAACTCATAGCGGGTCTGTTCCAGCAGTTCAGCGCTGTCCTGATAGGAGCCAAGGTTCTCCAGCAACGCCACCGCCTCCGCGGCACTTCCTTGATCCAGCAGCAGCTTGGCTTGTAGGTATTGGCTTTCCTTGGCTTTCTCGCCCGCATCCTTGTGGTAGGGGATGCCCGCAAAGAGTTCCGCCGCCCTGGCGTAATCCATGGCCTGGAGCGCGGCCTCCCCTTGACGGTACTGGCACTCAAAAGCCAATCCCTCGCTGTCCAGATAGGGCTGGATCTGCTCAAACAGCTCTTCCGCTTTGGCGTAGTCCCCGTCCTGCATGGTCTGCTGGCCCAATTGGTAGAGGCTGTTGTTGGCTTTCAGACGGGCGTCCTGGTAGTCCCCAGCCTGCAAATACAGCAGCCCGGCCTCCTCCGCGGCCCCTTCCGCCAGCTTGGCCTCGGCCAGGGAGTAGCAGTCCGCCTGCAGCCGCTGGGGCGCGTCGCGATAGTCCTCCAGGATCTCATAATGCTGGATGGCCGCCTGCAAATCGTTATTTTCTTCGGCCATTAGGGCCATGGCGTATTCGCAGGCCAGCACCTTCTCCGCCGATTGCTTGTAGGTCCCCAGGCTCCGAAACAACGCCTGGGCCGCCGACAGCCCATCCCCTTCCATCAGCTTGTCCGCTTGCTGGTAGGTGGTCTCTTTCAACTGATCCGCGCTGTCCTGATAGTCGCCCAGCTGCTGGAAGAGCTCCGCGGCAGACTCATAGGCGCCCAGGGCTAGTTCCATCTGGCCCATTTGATAGATGCATTGCTGCCACAGCTGGCGGCTGTCCTCATAATCCCCCAGGGCCAAAAAGCCGTCGGCCGCTTTTTGCAGACCGTCCAGGGTTCCTGCTTCCCTATCGCTCTTGGCTTGCAAATAATCGCAGCGGATGACCTGCAATGCAGAGTCCCCATAGGCGCCCATCTGGGCAAAGGCCGCCTTGGCCTCACCAAATTTACTGTCGGCCAAAAGATTCTGGGCCTGGGAATACCGCAGCGAGGGCAACACCCACAGCAGCAGCACCGCCAGCACCATTGCCGCCGCCGCCGCCCCCAGTCCCAGCCTGAACACCAGTTTCCGGTGGTTTTGATGATGCCGGGAGAACGCCTCCTGCTCCTGGATAAGCTGGCTGGCTTTCTGGTTTGCTTGGGCGGAGATCTCCCGCAGCTTCTGCTCGTGTACGGCGATCAGCTGATCCACATTGTCCTTTTGGTAGCTGGCAAACACCGTTTCCGCCCGGCGTGCGCAGCGGCAACACCGTTGGTTGTTCTTGCTATTGGGCCTGCCGCACACGCACATCCATACATGGTCCTGCTCCTGGGGATAGCCCACTGCGTCTTTGCCGGCCACAAATTGCAGCTCATCCAGCGCCCGGCCCGGCGGCAAAGCGTTTGGCGTAAACTCCGTCAGGGTGGTGTTGCCCCGCCGCCAAATGGTGGCGTCATCAAACCAGACCTTTTCAATTACCAGCTCGATCCCGGCCACGTCCTGCCATTGGCCAGGCAGCAGCATGATGCTGAAACGCTCCCCGCCGCCGGCGCTCAGCCCTTGGATCCGCTCGATTTGGCGATAGAGCAGCTTGCCCTCCCGATCATGGCAAATCAAGGTTACCTGCACCGAGACAACGACTTTATCGCTCAGGTTGTTTAGCACAAAAGTGCATTCCGGTTCCTGCTGGCTGGGCATGGAATACTGCCACAGCTCCACAGGGCAGGTCAGATCGATCTTCATCTGCATTCCTCCAACTGGACCATGGGCCTGGCGCGGCGCTTATTTCCCCGGCGTGTCCCCGCTGCCGGCGGCTTGTACCTCCGCCATGGCCCCTAGGTTGTTATAAACCTCCGAAAGCGTAACCCGCTTTTGAAGCCCGTACACCTGGATGCCCGACACCACTCCGTCCTGGAGCTGGTAGAGCACGCCGGCGTCCGTATAGCTGTCTTCGGTCTCCCGCACATGGATGGCGCATTGGACACTGGTGACGCCCGGGCCCTCGTGCTGGGCCCAGGACCAGTAGGCCGACTGTGGAAGCTGATCCAGAGCATAAAACACCGCAAAGCTCCCATCCCCAATGAGGGAGAGGTTTTGCCATCCATAGGTCTCCACCAGCAAGGTGGCGGGGCTGCCCAGCCGGATCCCCCGGGGGGTCTCCAACGCCTCATCCGTCACGGAGATGGCTTGCAGCTTGCTGGTCTGATCCAGCGTCGGCTTATCGTAGTACAGGGTAGCCTGGTCATATAAAAAGGCATACCCCTCCTGGGTGAGTGCATCTTCGTTTACAGGGGCGTTCAGCGGCTGGCTTGCGCCTGTGCTGCGCAACAGCTGCTGAATCCAGGTGTTCAGTTCCTTCTCTCCCAATACGCCGCTGTCGTCCGCCAGGGCCGTCATGGGCAGGCTTACCTGCACCAGCAGCAAGCAGGCCAGGGTCAGGATCCAAACGCGTTGTTTCATAGGCACGCTCCCTTCCCCAAAAGGCATGGTTTGCTTATAAATATCCAATCTATATTGTACATGATTATCCTACGGCTGTACAGTTTATTTCCCACAAAACTTGCAAATGATGGGTTTTTTTACAATCCGCTGGGGAAGCCATCCAAGCGCCCCCAGCCCTTGGGCCTGCCCCCTCTATCCATCCCCGGCGGCCTATGGTATACTGGGTGCAATGCGGTTGAAAAGGAGGGCGCCCATGTTTTTCCAGAAGGATTACATTATGCGGATGATCGAGATGATGGGCGACCTGATGCGGCGCATTTCGGAGCTGCTGGATGACATCAGCCGGATGAGGCTGCTGGATGACAACTGCTTGCGGCATTGCGGCATATCGCTGGAGACTGCGGAGGCCCTCGCCCCGGACAGCCTGCGCGCGTTGCTGCCCCCCGTGCCCCGGCTGATGATGAGCGAGCTGCTCTACATCCGCGCCACAGCCCTCCCGTTGCCCACCGACATCCAGGAGGCCTTGTTGCGCAAATGCCTGCACCTGCTGGCCTCCCTGTGGACCGAGGGAGAACTGTGCGAGATACGCTGCCAGCGCTTGCTAGAGCTGCAAGAGCCCCTGCTGCCTTTGCTCACCTCCGGGGAACTGATGGACTGCGCCCGATTTTTTGGCGAAGCGGAGGCCTTTGGGCATATGGAAGACGCCATTTTCAGGGCAGTGGAGCGGGCTGGGGAAGAGGGGACAAGGGACGAGACTCCCGGCGCTCCCCCAAACGCTGGTGCTCAGGAGCTTGTGGCCCAGGGCGTGGCAATGCTGACCACCGCCGCAGGAGCAGCGCCGCAGGCGCTGGCCTTTGCGGGCTGCACTCGGGAGGAGCTGCTGCTATCCGCCCAGGAACTGGAAGAACGGAGCCATCGCCCATGATCCTGATCTCTGTACAAAACGTGGCCAAGAGCTTCGGTGTGAACACGGTGCTGCGAGATGTGACCTTCAGCCTGCAAAAGGGCGAGAAGATGGGCCTGGTGGGCGTTAATGGCAGCGGCAAGACCACCTTGTTGCGGCTGGTGACCGGCCAGGAGACCCCCGACAGCGGCGCGATTCATATCGGTAAGGACCTGCGCCTGGGCTATTTGGCCCAGATGAATGATAGCAATGCCGAGGATACCGTGTGGCAAGCGTTGTTGCGGGTGTTTGAGCCTGTGATCGCCATTGAAAAACGCCTGCGCACGCTGGAAAATGAGCTGGCCGCCTGCGGTGACGAGGCCGCCGCCCTGCGCCTGAGCGGGGAGTACCAGCGGCTGACGGAGGCGTTTGCCAACATGGAAGGGTATGCCTACGAGGGCGAGATGCTGGGGGCTTTAAACGGCCTGGGCCTGCCCCCGGAGTTCCACCAGCGCAAGGTGGGCAACCTCTCCGGCGGGGAGCGCACACGGCTGTCCCTGTGCAAGCTGTTGCTGCAAAAACCGGATGTGCTGCTCATGGACGAGCCCACCAACCACCTGGACCTATCCGCCATCGCCTGGCTGCAAGACTATTTGACCCAGTACAAGGGCAGCCTGCTGCTGATCAGCCATGACCGGTATTTTTTGGATCATGTGTGCTCCACCATGGGGGAGCTGCTGGGGGGCAAGCTGCTGAAATTCAGCGGCAACTATACCCAATACATGAAAAAACGCGCCGCGGACTTTGAAACCCGCATGAAAGCCTATCAGCTACAGCAGAAGGAAATCGACAGGGAAAAAGCCATCATCGCCCGCTATCGGCGCTTTAACCGGGAAAAAAGCATCCGCGCCGCCGAAAGCCGCCAAAAGCGTCTGGACAAAATCCAACGCCTGGAAAAACCCCAGGAGGAAAACGGCATACGCCTCTGCTTTGATGTACGGCGAGCCAGTGGCGAGGAGGTTCTGCTGGTGCGCGGCCTGGAAAAAAGCTTCTCAGGCAAGCCTCTCTTTCGCGAGTTGGGCTTTCGCCTGCGGGCCGGGGATCGGGTTGCCCTCATTGGGGCCAACGGCGTGGGGAAAACCACCCTGTTTCAGATCCTGATGAATCGCCTTGCCCCGGACGCGGGCAGCGTGCAATATGGCGTGAACGTGGATACAGGCTATTACGACCAGCACCAGCGGGATTTGCATCCAGGCTCCAGCGTGCTTCAGGAAGTGCATGACGCCTTTCCCAGCCTGGATCAAGGCCAGGTGCGCAGCGCGCTGGCGTTGTTTCTGTTCACCGGGGATGATGTGTTTGAGAGGATTGACACCCTTTCCGGTGGCGAGCGGGGCCGGGTGGCCCTTACCAAGCTGATGCTGCGCAGGGACAACCTGCTGCTCCTGGACGAGCCCACCAACCACCTGGACATGGACAGCCGGGAGGCCCTGGAGGACGCCTTGGCCGATTTCCCCGGCACCATCCTGGCCATCAGCCATGACCGATACTTTATCAACCGGTTTGCCGATCGGGTGATGGTGATGCAAGAGGATGGCATGCGGGAATACCTGGGCGACTTTGATGACTACCTGGAAAAGCGCGACCGGCCCCAGCCCCCCTCGGAGGAGGGCGGCGCGGGCCCCACCAGAACCGCACAGGTCAAGGAACGCAAGCTGACCCGCCAGCAGAGCGCCCGCCTGCGGGAGTTGAGGGCCGAGGTGGCCCGAGCCGAGGAGGCCATCCTGCAAAGCGAAGGCAGGCTGGCGGAGCTGGAAAGCCTGCTGGCCGATCCCGCGGCCTATGGGGATGGGCGGCGGCTACAGGAGCTCACAGAGCGCTACGCCGCCGAAAAGGAACGACAGGCAGCGTTATATGATGCCCTGGAGACCGCGGAGGAAAGCGCCGCCCAGGCGGACCATGAACCGTGACCAACCTGTCCATGACGGCCAGGGCAACAGGCGTAATCTGCCATAGAGGGCCGGGGGCCGGCATGGCCCCGTGGCGGCAGCCTCTTGCACAGGGATGGTAAACCGTATACACTCACCCATTTTTGGGCAACCTCTCCATATGCTGGAAGGCAGCGCCATCGCCGCCTTCCCGGATGGAGGGGTTTTTGTATGGTTACCAAGTGGGAACGGGTCCTTCAGGTGCTGGCCGCCATCCTCTGCCTGGCGTTGCTGATTGTATTTACCCGGGCGGATGCCTCTGTGGTGGCCTGGGGCAGCCGGGGGGACGACGTGAGCAAGGTGCAGCAAACGCTTCTGGACTGGGGCTACTTCGGCGGGCCGGTAACCGGGTATTTTGGCAAGGAAACCTATGATGCGGTGGTGCTGTTTCAACGCAGAAACGGCATGAAGGTGGACGGGGTGGTTGGCCCCGCCACCGCCGCCGGGCTTGGCATCACCCTGGGCGCACCGGTTGCCGCCGCCACCTATAACAACAACGAAACCTACCTGTTGGCTCGCCTGGTGCACGGGGAGGCCCGGGGAGAACCCTATGTGGGCAAGGTGGCTGTAGCCGCCGTGGTGCTCAATCGGGTCAAAAGCCCGCTGTTTCCCAACACCGTTGCCGGGGTGATCTACCAAGCCGGAGCCTTTGACGCTGTTAGCGATGGGCAGATCAACCTGGCGCCCGATGCGGACAGCCTCCGCGCTGCCCGGGACGCCCTCAATGGCTGGGACCCCAGCGGCGGGTGCCTGTATTACTACAACCCCGCCACCGCCACCAACGGCTGGATCTGGAGCCGCACCGTGCAGCTGAGTATCGGGAAACACAACTTCGCCATCTAGCCCATTGCCAATAAGGAGGCGCTTCCCATGAAGCCTAAGCACCATGTCATCCTCTATTCCTGTTTGGCGGTCACCTTGCTGGTGGCCGTGTTTTTGACCATCAACTTTGGCCTGCAGGCCAACGCCGCCACCCAGGTGGTGGAAGATCTGTACACCCAGCGCCTCCTGGAATCTGCGGAGCAGCTGCAGGCCATCGGCGTGAAGCTGGGCAAGCTGTCCGTCACCACGGACCCCGGCATGCTGTGCGACCTGCTCACCGGCATTTCCAAGCAGGCCGACGGCGCAGTGGCCAACCTGGGCGCGCTTCCCCTGTCCCATGTGGCCATGGGGGAAACGGTGAAATTCTGCAACCAACTGTCGGACTACGCCCTGGGCCTGGCCCTGACGTTGGCCGGAGGCGGGGAGCTAAGCCAGGAGCAGCGCGACCAACTGGCCGACATGCAAAGCCAGTGCACCTTGCTGATGGGGCAGTTTGCCATTGCCCAGGACGCCATCATGGCGGAGAATCTGCTGCTGCGCCCGCAGGACAACGTATACTACCAGCAGGCCGATATGGAGAAGCGACCGCTGGAAAAAGTGGCCGACAAGGACAACGGCATGGAATATCCCACCATGATCTATGACGGCGCGTTTTCCGATGCGCGGCACTTCGGCGTACCCAAGGCATTGGGAACACAGCCCGTGGACCAAGTACAAGCCCAAGAGCTGGCGGTGCGCTTTTTGGGGGCGGGCCGGGTGAAGGAAGCCCAGAGTGCCGCAGAGACCCAGGGCAATATCCCCGCTTATGGCGTATCCCTAACCCTCACCGATAACCTCCAGCTTACCGCCGAGGTCACCAAGACCGGCGGCAAGCTGCTATGGATGGTACCGGAACACGCCAGTTTCACCCCAAAGCTTACGTTGGAGGAGTGCGCCGCCGCCGCCCAGGCCTTCCTGGAGGAGCATGGATATGGCCCCATGGAGGCCAACCACTATCAGGTGTATGACGGCCTGGCCGTGATCAACTATGTGGCGGTGCAGGATGGGGTGCTGCTGTATCCGGACCTGCTGAAGCTGCAACTGCGCATGGATACAGGGGAAGTGGTGGGCCTGGAGGCAAACAACTACCTGATGAACCATGCATCCCGGGAGAACCTGCAGCCCACGCTTACCGCGCCCCAAGCGCAAAGCCATGTGAGCAAACAGCTGGATGTACAGGGGATTCGCCTATGCCTGATCCCCTATAAGGGAGACGAGCGGCTGTGCTATGAGGTGGCCGGCACCTGCCAAGAAAACGAATACCGAGTTTATATCGACGCGAACACCGGCGAGGAAGCCCAGGTGCTGCTGATCATCAAAACCCAGGAGGGCGTGCTGAGCGCTTCGTCGCTTCGACAAAGAAGGGAGGCCCCTTCCCCGAGGTGTACGAATGGTTTATTCTCAAAGCCGCAAGTCTCCCGCCCACCTGTCACCACCGCTGCATACGGCCTCTCTTGACGAGGCGTGATGAAGGCCTCTCAGCCGGCTGTCCCGGCGGTTCAGCAAGCAAAAACTTCCGCAATGGCGGAGGTTTTTGCTTGTATTGTGTCCAAACGCCTCTTTTTCACATAGAATGGAGGAGGCTATCCCAGCCCTTGGTTTGGTATGGCCTAATCTTTTCAGGAGGAGGATCTTTATGGGCGACTACTGCTGCCATTACAACCCTTGCTGCCCCATTCCTCAGCCCACGCCGCCGCCACTGGGTTCTGACGACCCCACGCCGCAGCGCCATGTGCACGAGGTGATTGGCAGTGTGATGATTGCAGAGCCGATGGAAGAACCCCACAACCACCGCTTCGCCACGGTAAGCGGCCCGGCGATCATCGTCTCCGGCGGCCACGTGCATGATGTGGCCGTTCGCACTGATTTTTATGACGATCATTACCACGTCATCGCCGGCCAAAGCGGCCTGCCCACCCAGGTGGGCGACCGACATGTGCATTATTTGAATGGTGCGACCACCACCAACGATGGTCATTCCCACCAGTTCCGCGCTGCCTCCCTGATCGATAACCCCATCGGCGACTAAAGCACGGGATTTGAAAGCGCAACATGCAAAAGAACGGCCGGCCGTAAAAGCGGCTGGCCGTCATAAAAACACGCGGGTTTTGGGCCCAGCCCAGCCCAACAACACAGGTATCGCCGCATGCACAGCCAAAGCTCCCCTCATGATCCCATGGTTGAAGTTCCTTGGGCCGGCAGCGGACTCCGTATCCAAACAAAACCTTATCGGTCGGCCGTATGGTTTGCTATTTCATCCGCTGGTCCATCCATGCGATCAGGTCCGCCCAGACCTGCCCTCGCTCCTTTTCGTTGAACATCTCGTGGCGACCGCCCGGGTAGAGTTTCACCGTTACATCGCCAACCCCCACCGCCTCGATCTCCCGGGCCACCTTCTCCACCCCCGGGCCATAGGCGCCCACAGGGTCGTCACTGCCGGAGAGCAGCAACACCGGCACCGTCTGGTCCATAGCGCCCAGCTTGCCAGGGTAAAGCCGCGCCAGGCCCCGGAACATGTCCCGGTACCCTCGGGCGGTGAAATGAAAGCCGCAGAAGGGGTCGGCGATATAAGCGTCCACCACCGCAGCCTCAGAGGACAACCAATCATAGGACGTGCTGACATTGGCATAGGTCTTGTTATAGCCCGCATTGCTCATGCTGGCCAGAAACGGGCTGGGTTTCTCGCCCTGGCCCAAAGCGCACATCAGGCTGGCAAGCAAATTGCCCACCGTCACGATCAGCGGGTCAAAATGCCCCGTGCCGGACAGGATGACCCCCGCCAGCCCTTGCTCATGCTGGAGGCAGTACCCCCGCACCACAAAGCTGCCCATGCTATGCCCCAGCAGAAAGTACGGGATGCCCGGGTAGGCCGCTTGGGCCCATTGCCGCAGGGCGTGCGTATCCTGGATCAGAACGTCCCAGCCATCCTTTTTCCCAAAGTTCCCCAGCACCTTGGCATTCTGGCCGTGGCCCATGTGGGTGTGCCCCACCACCGCATACCCCGCGGCGGTCAGCGCCTGCGCCGTTTGCTCATAGCGGTCGATATGCTCTGCCATGCCATGCGCCAGTTGCAGCACCGCCTTGGGAGCCTCCGATGGCAGCCAAAGCCGCCTGTCCAACACTTCCCCCGACACGGAAACAAAGGTATCCCTCCTGGCCTCTCCCATGCTGATTCCTCCTTGACGTATCGATTGTTTCTTTGCCGCCATTATACCACGTTCCCCAAGGATTGACAAAGCGCCCCGTGCCCTTTGGCATCAGCCCACGGGTGTCCGCCGCACGCCCCCAATGAATAGCGGATGCCTTAGCCCCGGTGTTTTCGTTCTGCACTTTTCCCGCCATCCCCTTGAATCCACCCTCGCGCCCTCGTATACTGGGCTGGGAAGTGAAACGCCCAATCCATACCCGGAGGCGACCCCATGAATGTGACGCAGAAGATCCTGGCCGCGCATCTGGTTTCCGGCGAGCTAACGCCCGGCAGCGAAATTGCCATCCATATCGATCAAACCCTTACCCAGGACTCCACCGGTACCATGGCCTATTTGCAGTTTGAGGCCATGGGCATCCCCCGGGTCAAAACGGAAAAATCCATGGCATATATCGACCATAACACCCTCCAGACCGGCTTTGAAAACGCCGACGATCACAAATACATCGCCACCGTGGCCAAAAAGCACGGGGTGTTCCTGTCCAAGCCTGGCAACGGCATATGCCACCAGGTGCAGCTGGAGCGCATCGGCATTCCCGGCAAGACGCTGTTGGGCAGCGACAGCCACACCCCCACCGGGGGCGGCCTGGGCATGCTGGCCATTGGCGCGGGCGGCTTGGATGTGGCCGTTGCCATGGGCGGCGGCGCCTACTACCTTACCTGCCCCAGCGTGGTGAATGTACGCCTCACGGGGCGTTTGCAGGAGGCCGTAGCGGCCAAGGACGTGATTTTGGAGCTGCTGCGCAGGCTGTCTGTGAAGGGCGGCGTGGGCAAGGTGATGGAATATACCGGCCCAGGCGTGGCCACCCTCTCCATCCCGGAGCGGGCCACCATCGCCAACATGGGCGCGGAGCTGGGCGCTACCACCTCCGTGTTTCCCAGCGACGAGGTGACGCGGGCGTTTCTGGCGGCCCAGGGCCGGGAGGGGGATTTTGCGCCCCTTGCCGCAGACCCCGATGCGGCCTACGAGGAGACCGTGGAAATGGACCTAAGCGCGCTGGAACCCCTGGTGGCGTTGCCCCACAGCCCGGACAACGTGCGGAGTGTGGCCGCCGCCGGGCCCATCAAGGTGGATCAGGTGTGCATCGGAAGCTGCACCAACAGCAGCTACTTGGACATGATGCGGGTGGCCGCTATGCTGAAGGGCAAGACCGTACATCCGGACGTGTCCTTGGTCATCGCGCCAGGCAGCCGCCAGGTGCTGGCCATGCTCAGCGACAACGGCGCCCTTCGTGACATGATCCAGGCCGGGGCGCGGATCATCGAATGCGCCTGTGGGCCCTGTATCGGTATGGGCCAGAGCCCCTGCAGCGACGCGGTGAGCGTGCGCACCAACAACCGCAATTTCTTTGGCCGCAGCGGCACCAAGAGTGCCGGGGTGTTCCTGGTCAGCTGCGAAACCGCCGCTGCCACAGCCCTCAGCGGGGTTCTTACCGACCCCCGTACCCTGGACGTAGACCTGCAAGTGGAGATGCCCGCTCAGTTTTTGCAAAATGACAACCTGATTTTGCCCCCTGCCTCGCCGGAGGAAGCCGGTGAGGTGGAGGTGGTTCGCGGGCCCAACATCAAGCCTTTTCCCGCCACATCCCCCTTGCCGGACTCCCTGACCGGTCCCCTATTGCTGAGGATGGAGGACAACATCACCACCGACCATATCATGCCTTCCGACAGCTCGCTGCTGCCTTTCCGCAGCAACGTGCCCAAGCTGGCGCAGCATTGCCTCACCCCTGTGGACCCCACCTTCCCCAGCCGGGCCCAGGAGGCCGGGGGCGGGTTTCTGGTGGCCGGGCAGAACTACGGCCAGGGTTCCAGCCGGGAGCACGCTGCCCTGGCCCCCCTGCATCTGAAGATCCGCGGCGTGCTGGCCAAGAGCTTCGCCCGCATCCATGCCGCCAACCTGATCAACAACGGCATCTTGCCCCTGACCTTCCAGGACGAGGCGGACTATGCCCGCTTCCGCCAGGGGGATGTGATGGAGATAGCGGGCGTGCGGGGGTTGATCCAAAGCGGCGCGACGGAGATCCCCGTAACCAACGTTACCCAGGGCTTTACGGTGACTACCTTGCTGCCCCTCACCCCCAGGCAACGAAAGATGATGCTCGCCGGAGGGTTGCTTGGGATGATCGCGGCGGAGTAACGTGTTTTCCAGTCAAAACTCCTGTTTTGGGAGCCATGAAGGGGCCGCGGCCCCTGCATACGCACAAGCTGGAACAAGCCGCCCGAAAGGGCGGCTTGTTCGGCGGTATGCGCTATCCGTTACACTGGATTGATCTGCACGCTTTCAATCAGCTTGTGCATCATGTCCATGTCCGCGTCGGTCATTTCGGAAAAGTCCTTGTGGTTCATGGTGAGGTTGAAGATAAAGCCCCGATAGATGGTATCCATGCTTACAAAGGCCCCGGCGGCCGCGTCGGTCTCCTTGGTCAGCAGGATGGTATTGCCGGAGGGGGTCACGAAGGACTCGCTTTGGGGGGCGGAGAAGTCCTCGCTCACCAAGGCGGTAAACGCCGCCAGGTCATCCTCCGGTACATCGCCCAAGGACACGTCCCCAAGCTCCTCGCTGGGGGCGATGTTCATGTCAAAAAACAAGCCGGCATCGCCGTCAAACTGCATTTCCAGGCAGATCCAGCCGGGCTGGATATTCTGCTGGTATGTGGCGCCTTCTGGGATGTCCAGCTCCACATCAAAGGTAGCAAAGTCCTCCTGGACCTTGTAATGTTCCGCAAAGGCCACCGCGGTGGTCAACGCCAGTGCCGCAACCAGCACCAGAGAAAAAATCTTTTTCATTCTCGGTTCCCCTTTCATGATCTGTTCCAATGCAAATGGCTTCTCAGCCCGCTTCCCCCATGTCCGCGACATCGGAGGACGTGTCCTCCGTGGGGGCTTGGTTCTGGCCGTCCGCGCCGTTGTTTACAGCACCGTCCCCGGTGCCCACAGCCACGGTGGTCAGAAAGCTGCGCATCATGAAGCCCACGCAGCCCGTCTGGGGATCGCGAACCTGCGCCCAGGTGTTGTTCTGCGCGATCACTTCCAGCAGGTCGTTCATGTGGCACTTGAGGATGATGCCCGTGGATTTGCTGGGGGCCCAGCGCAGGTTTACCGTGCCCGCCGGGCTGGAGGGCCGCACGGACGCCGTATAATTGATGAACTGGAAGCCGTTGAACATGCCGGACAGATCGGCAGGGGTGGGGTTGGGTTTCGCCGTGGGCTTGGGGGAGGGCTTATGGGTGGGCTTGGGGCCGGGCTGATCGTAGGACAGATAACGGCGCATCACGAAGCCTTCCCAGTTCTTGTAGTAGATGTCGATCCAGGTGCCGTCGTTGTAGTCGCCTTTGATGGTGATCTCCGCTCCGTAAGGGATGCTGGCGATGGCCTGACCATCCTTGGTGGGCGCAGCGCGCAGGTTCAGCGGACCGCCGTTGCTGGTACTTACATAGGCCCGCCAGGTCATGTTGGCAGCCAGAGCCAGGGGCATCACCGTGGCCAGCATCAGCAGGACTAATGCCAGGGAAATGACTCTCTTGTTCATGGAAAACCTCCTGATTTTTTGGTTTCTGGGAGCCTTGCCGCTTGATCCAAATTCAATCACCGGATGAGTTCATGCTATGGCATTGTCGGCTTGGAAGAATCGGGAAAATTCACCAGAAAATGACAAAAAAACAATACATCAAATTACAAAAATAGTCAAGTGCATGTAATCACTTTTATCATCTTTTTTTCAGAAGAAAGCACAACCCAAATCAAAAAGGCCCGGCAATGAACGATCTGCCGGGCCTTGCATATGTAACCGTGTGTTATCCGCCTACGTGCTTGCGCATGTGGGAAAGGGCGTTCTTTTCCAGCCGGCTCACTTGGGCTTGGGAAATGCCGATCTCTCCGGCAACCTCCATCTGGGTGCGGCCCTCAAAAAACCGCAGCTTCAAAATGTGTTTTTCCCGGTCGCCCAGGCGGCTCATGGCTTCCTTCACGCCAATCTCGTCCAGCCACCCGTCATCCAGTTTTTTGTTGTCCGTCACCTGATCCATGATGTACAGCGCGTCCCCGCCGTCATTATACACCGGCTCAAACAAACTGACCGGGTCCTGGATCGCTTCTAGGGCAAAGACCACGTCTTCCCGGGGCAGCTGTAACTCCTGGGCAAGTTCCGTCACATTGGGCTCCCGGCCCAGCCGCTCCGCCATGCGATCCCGCGCCTTGAGCGCCTTGTAGGCAATGTCCCGCAGGCTTCGGCTGACCCGAATCGAATTGTTATCCCGCAGATAGCGGCGGATCTCTCCGATGATCATGGGTACCGCGTACGTGGAAAAGCGCACGTTCTGGGTCACATCAAAGTTGTCCAGGGCTTTGATCAGCCCGATACAGCCCACCTGGAACAGGTCGTCCACATTCTCCCCCCGGTTCCCAAAGCGTTGGATGACGCTGAGCACCAGCCGCAAATTTCCCCGGATAAACTCCTCCCGGGCGCGCATATCCCCCCCGTGCACCAGGGGAAACAGCTCCCTCATGCGTTCATTGGTGAGCACGGGCAGCGTAGAGGTATCCACCCCGCAAATTTCCACTTTATTGGTCGCCATCGTATTCCCTCCCGCTTTTGCATTGCTGTACAATAGGGAGTATGGCGCGCCGGCACGGTGATTATTCCATTCGCGGCAAGGGACAACAGATCTGTGAAAACGACAACAGGATGGCCAAAGCCATCCTGTCCTGTTCGGTCCATCGCGCGTTCATTGTTTATGGTTTGCGGGCTTGCGCATCCCGCTGGTTTAGGCGGCAGGTCACCAACGCCTTTACCAGCGCCTCCGCAATGGGCCTGTCATAGGGAAAATGCAC